>CAIVEA010000159.1 GCA_903904765.1 uncultured Chloroflexota bacterium | reverse complement strand
TTCAACCACATCATCATCGCGGAAGCCGTCAATCGCACCCTGAGTGGGGACGTTCAAGCCGGTAAAGTGCGGCTGTCCAGTGGCGATAGCTTCCACACAGCCCAACGCCACCCCCGCGTAGCCTTCGTCATCCCCGTCCTGCTGCGACTGGGGTTGAGGCGCAGGCTCAAAATGCGGGCGCTCTTTGCCCTCACGGGCATGCGCCATATAGGTCGCGCCGCGCTGGTTCATGGCCTCGTGGTAAGCGTCCAACGAAGCCTGCGGGTCGCCGCGCAGTTCCCGCAAACGGGAGAGCATGGCGGTGGTCAGACGTAGGACTTCCTCGCCGCGTGATTCGGGTTTGGCGAGCAGCGCGGTCAGTGCCTCGTCACGATGGTAGAAGTAGTGCAGATATTCGTTCAAGAACATCCCTTGCGCCTGAAGCACAGATGGATGAAACAGTGCCATGTGGGTGCTGGCGATAAAACGTTCATCCTGAAGTAGCGCGGGCAACACTTCTTCGCCGCCGCTGCCGTCAGGTTCGGGGTCAATACGAACGCTGCGAGTCCACGACAGGTGGTTCAGCCCGAACACCTCATGGCGCACGCGCTTCAGCGGCACGCCCAGATGAGTGCTGACGGCATGTTGCGCCCCGTTCGCGCTGTCACAAATGCCCATCACACGGCGCACACCCGCATCATGTAAACCTTGCGCCACCAAGCCGGCGGGGTTGGTAAAGTTGTAGATATAAGCCTCCGGCGCAAGTTCTTCCGCCATACGGCAATAGTTCAGGATGACGGGGATGCTTCGCATCGCCATTGCAAAACCGCCCGCGCCCGTCGTCTCCTGTCCCAGCACACCCAACCGCAAGGCGATACGTTCATCCAGCACCCGCCCTGCTTCAAAGGCCGGACGCAGCGTGGTGATGATGTGCGCCGCGCCACTAATGGCGCTGCGAGCGTCGGTAGTGAGAGTTAGGCGAAACGGCGCGTTATAGCGCTGGGCTAAGGTCTGACATAGACCACCGATCAGCGTGAGCTTCTCCGCGTCCACATCCATCAAGCACACTTCGCTCAAGCCCAGACGGGCGGCGCGTTTGACCAGCGAAGGAATCAAGCGGGGCGCGCGAACGCCTGCGCCGCCTATGACGGTCAGCTTCATAAGGTTAAACAACTCCTGTGTACTGCATCAAAAATGTCAGGCAGCATTCGACAGCTTCGGTCATCTGCTCGAACAGGAGACCGACGCTGTTGGGGTCGGCAGGGTCGCGCACGGCTGGCACATGAATGAAACCGCAGGGCGTGGTCAGGCCATGCTGTTGCAGCGTATGACGGGCGGTATAAAAGACATGGTTGCAGACGAACGTCCCGGCATGGTTGGAGATTGACACCGGAATACCGCGCTCCGCCACCTGTTCGTGCAGCGCCTCCAGTGGGAAGGTAGACCAATAGGCGGCAGGGCCATCCGGGTCAATCGGGCGGCCAGTGGCGAGATCACCGGCGTTATCCGGCAGGGTGGCATCGTCCAGATTGAGCGCCACCCGTTCCAGATGAATTTCGCGGCGCATCTGTGCCACGCCCAAACACAGCACCGCATGGGGGCGATGCTCCAGTAGCAGGGTTTGAATGCACTGGGCGGACGCGGCGTATTCAGTGGGCAACACTTCGGTAACAACCTGCGGGAATCGCCCGCACGCCGCGATATGGTGAACCAACTGCTGCGAAGGGTTGGCGGTCACTTTGCCAAAGGCGTTGAACCCAGTCAGGAGAATGGTCATAACATCCCTATGTTCCCACCATAGTAAATGGCCTCATCGCGTTTGGGGTCGTATTCTTCCTCCCGAACCGTCCCCATGATGACGAAATCCGCCCAGATGAAAAAGGCGCGATTACTGCTGTTGTAGGTCAAGCGCATTTTGAAGGGCAGATGCAGCCACATGAACGCAATTCGACGGCGCTCATAGCGGGTGGTGCGCTCGGTCAATTCATGATACCAGAAGGGGAAGGGAAACAAGCGCAAATGCCAGCGAATAGTGCGGTCGTAGCTGTTGTACCCGAGCAGCGCGAGAAAGATCAACAGCACGCCGACTGCCGAGAGGGCGAACGATAGGCTGGCAAATGACCCCACCCACACACCTGCAACCAGCAGCATCAACCCGCTCCACACCAGCAGCGGCAGGCCAACCAGATACGGGCGCTCGGCGGGGCCATAGGCGCTGAACGAGACCAGTAGCGGATTCTTATACAATCCCATTGCAATTAAGATGGTACGCAGCAGAAACCCCACACAGATGACGGTGATAAGGAGTAGCAGCATAAGTCACATCCTGAGCAGGGCGCGTGGCCCTTTGTACAGGGGACACACGCAGCGTTCGCATTCGGGACGCTGCCCGGTACGGTAGGCTTGGCGCAATGCCTGTGCCGCTGGACTGTTGAGGACCTCCTGTAGTGACAAACCGTTGAGCTTGCCTACTTCCGGCAGGAAATAACAGGGGCGCAGCGTGCCATCCACTTCTACCACCACCGAAATGTGCGGTGCGTTGCAGCGCGGGGCTGGAAATCGGCCTGTCCCGTGCAGGGCGCTGAAGTAGTCCAGCATCAAACGCAGTTTGTCGGGCGATTCGGAAATCAGGCCGGAGGCAAACTCGGCGCTAAAGCGGGTTTCCATCTCATCCAGCACACGGGCGAAGGCGCTCACATCGTCCGCCGTGAGTGCAGTGATGCGCGGGTCATGTCCGGCGGGGGTGAGTGCCAGCGTGGGGTCGGCGCTGAAGCGCGGCCCAAAAGCAGTGGCGCTGCTCACATCCACCGTGAGGAAGCTGACGCGATTGACTCCGGCGGAGTGTGCGGCCTCCACGATCTGCGGTAACTCGCGGAAGTTGGCACGCTGCACAGTGGTGCGCGTAGAAACAGGCAGACCGAGCGCCCGCACAGCACGGATTCCGTCAAGGATGAGGTTGAAACCATCCACACCGCGAATAGCGTGATAAGTCTCCGGCGTGCCACCGTCCAGACTGACGATAACTTCATCCACACTGGCGGCAACTTGGTCAGCCTGTTTTCGCAGCAGCAGACCGTTGGTGAGCAGCATCACATACGCACCTTCGGCACGTAGGCGGCGGGCAATGGTCGGCCATTCGGGATGCTGCATGGCCTCGCCGCCGCTGAGCAACACCCAGCGCACGTTCAGCGATTTGCATTGCGACACCAAATCGTCCACCAGTTGGGGAGACATGTTGCGGCGCGGGCTGCGCCAGATGTCGCAGGTGACGCAGCGGCTGTTACAGCCGTCTGTCAGGTATAGGACGAGCAGCGGGAGTGTGTATAAACGATCACCGACAAGGTTGAGCAGGTGTTTGGCTTTCATACGCTGAGTATACGCTGTGCCAGAAGAAGGCGGCAAGAATACCACCCCCCAAATAAGCCCTGTGCGGTATAGTTAACATCATATAAAAAAATCGCAATTCAACTGGGAGAACCGAATGAGCGACCAAGTGCCAACCGTCCCTTCTGTTCAATCGCAGCCCCCGCCCTACCAACCCCAATGGAGTCAGTGGGTACGCCAGTTCGTCTCCGTACTGCTGGTACTCGCCGTCATTTATGCGACCACACTGATCGGCTCAGTCATTCAACTACTCGCCATTTCATTCCTGATCGCCTTTTTGATGTATGGCCCCAGCCGCTTCATCGCCCAGCGCACCTTCCTCAATTTTACGGGCGGGGTTGTGGTCAGTTATTTAGCCCTGATGCTGGTCATCATCTTCATCTCGGTCAATATCATCCCCGGACTGATTAGCGCCATCAGTGGACTCGGAACCAGCCTGCAAGAACTGTATCAGCAGGTGTGGGATTTCATCATGAACTGGAAACCGGGCAGCCTGTATATCGAGATATTCAACTTCCGCATCAACCTCGATTCGCTCATGCAACCGATCCAAGAATTTGTGGTGAGCATGTCATCTGGCACACTACCTTCCGGCACGTCACTGCCAGCGGTGGACTTTTCGAGCATCATCCGAACGGTCACGGACGCGCTGCGCGGTATCGCGGGCAGTCTGACGGGGTTCGTGGGCAGTTCGTTCCTCGCCATCTTCCTATCGCTGCTGCTGCTGGTGGATTTGCCCGCCTATCAAGATCAAGTGCTGGATAGCATCCCGCAGGGCTACAGCCGCGAAATTCTTCTGCTGCTTCAGAAAATGATTGCCGTATGGCGCGGCTTCTTTCGGGGTCAGCTCACGGTAGGTATCATCATCGGTATCCTGACGTGGTTGGAACTGGCGATACTGGGCATTTCGAGTGCCCTCACGCTAGCGATCATTGTCGCGCTGATCTCGCTTATCCCGTCCATAGGCGGGATTATTGCACTTGTCCCGCTGGCGGTTGTGCCATTGTTTGATGGGTCTAGTACCTTCCCCGACCTACCGCGCACAACGGTGATGCTGCTGGTAGTGGGCATCAATCTGGTGGTATCGCAAATCATCTGGAATGTGGTCGCACCCAAAATCATCGGTAGCGCGGTGGCGCTCCCCTTGCCCGTGATTATCGTGGGCATCGTGATCGGGACAGCGGTTGGCGGCATCCTCGGCGCATTCCTCGTCGTGCCGATTCTGGGAACGCTGCGAGTCATCGTGCATTATATCCTCATGAAGATTGCCCTACGCGATCCCTATCCTGATGAAGTGGCTGAAGTCGTAACCGACCTTGCGCGTTTATAATGCCAGCATTGCGGACGCTCGTAGTCTGGATAGAATTCACATCGCAGAACCGCATTCAAAAGGACAGGGCATACCATGCAAAGAATCGCTTTTGGGGGTTGGTCGAATACAGGTCGCCTAACGAACGGCAAAATTGAACTGATTGTGACTGGAGATGTCGGGCCGCGTGTCATTCGCTTAGGCTTTGTGGGCGGCGCGAACGAATTTGCCGAATATGGCGACCAGATGGGCAAAACGGGCGGGAACGAGTGGCGCATCTACGGCGGCCACCGCCTATGGCACGCGCCGGAACATCCGGTACGCACCTATTTCCCGGATAACAATCCGGTCACACTGACCGAGATCAGCGGCGGACTGCGGGTGACGCAGCCTGTCGAAAGCACGACTGGAATCGAGAAGCAGATTGAATTTCAGATGGCGCAGGATCGCAACCATGTGCATGTCGTCCATCGTTTGATTAATCACACGCTGTGGCCGCTGCACTTTGCACCGTGGGCGCTGTCGGTCATGGCGCAGGATGGCGTGGCGGTGCTGCCCCTGCCCCCGCGTGGCGAACACCCCCGCGATCTGCTGCCGGCCAACCGCCTGATTATGTGGCCTTACACCGATATGAGCGATCCGCGCTGGACGTGGGGACGCGAATACATCCTGCTGCGGCAAGACCGCGCACGGGGGCCGCAGAAGATCGGCGCGACCATACCCGATAACTGGATAGCCTATGCAAACGGTGGGCGGTTGTTTGTGAAAACCTTCTGCTACCAAGCGGATGCCGATTACCCGGACATGGGCGCATGCGTCGAGTCGTTTACCAATCAGGATATGCTGGAAATGGAAACGCTGGGGCCGAATGTCACCCTGCAACCGGGAAGCACGGTTGAACATGTGGAGGACTGGTTCCTGTTCGATGGCGTGCCAATGCCCACTGACGATGCCTCGGTGAACGCCCATGTACTGCCGCGCATCCGCGAAGCACAAGCCGCGCTGCGTGGTTAATCTGACCTCAGTAATCTTTATTACCACAGGGGGCGCTGATATGCGCCCTCTGTTCAGGAATGCAAGCACAAAAACAGGAGTCGCCCGGTGCCTGAAATCCTCAAAGTGATTATTCTCGGTATCATCGAAGGCCTAACCGAATTTCTCCCTATCTCCTCTACCGGGCATCTGATTGTCGCCACCGCCCTGCTGAACTTTAATGGCGCGTTGGGGGGCACGTTCGAGATTTTCATTCAACTTGGTGCAATCCTCGCGGTGATCGTTTATTTCTTCGGGGAGTTCATGCAACAGCTTCGCAACGTCCGCAGCAACCCGCAAGTGCGCCGCTTGTGGATAGCACTGGTGATTGCCTTCATCCCGGCGGGCGTGATCGGGTTTCTGTTCGGGAACAAGGTGAAAGAATTGCTCTTTAATCCAGTGGTAGTGGCGATCACGTTGATACTGGGCGGCATCGTGTTCATCGTGGCAGAACGCGCCAACCTCGCAGCACGCGCCAACACCCACCACGAAGACGATATTACACCAAAGCAGGCGTTGGGCGTGGGATTGGCGCAAGTCCTGGCGCTCGTTCCCGGCGTATCGCGCTCCGGTGCGTCCATCGTGGGGGGCATGTTCGTGGGGCTAGACCGGACGTTGGCGACCAAGTTCTCGTTCTTTCTGGCGGTACTCACCCTCACACCGGCCACGTTATATGATCTGGTGCAGAATGTAAGCCTCATTCAGAGTCAAGATATAGTGAATCTGGCGGTTGGAACGCTGGTTAGCGGTATTGTGGCATGGTTTAGCATCCGCTGGTTACTGCGATATGTGGCTGCCAACCGCTTCACCGCGTTCGGCTACTACAGGATCGCGGCGGGCGTGGTGATTTTGCTGCTGGCAGCGGCGGGCGTGTTTAGCACGTAATACTTTAAGGGTTCAACTACTCAATAATGGTCTATAATTGAGTTGGTTGATGCATAAACGCGGTAACCTAGGATTCAGCACGAAGGTTCACCCGACAACCATAAGCCTGAACACTGCACCGGAATGTATATGTCTAGCAAGGATTGCATTACATGGCTCCCTTGAAAATTCTCGTTGTCGAAGATGCAGAAGCGTTGCGAAAAGATATCATCGAAATGCTGTCTTTCGAGGGCTATGATGTTACCGGCGCAGCAAACGGGGTGCTGGGCGTGAAAGCAGCACGTGAGAACCCGCCCGATCTCATCATCTGCGACATCATGATGCCCGAACTCGATGGTTTTGGCGTACTGAACGAGTTGCAGAAAGACGGTGCGGGGACGGTGAGTCCGTTCATCTTCCTGACTGCCAAAACCGATAAGGCGGACATCCGGCACGGCATGGAATCCGGCGCGGATGATTATCTCACCAAGCCCTTCACTGCCGCTGAATTGATTAAGAGCGTGACGCGCCGTTTTGAGAAAATCAACGAGATTAAGGTTCGCACCGAAGAATCGCTGAACGATTTGCGCGACAATATCATCCTCGCCCTGCCCCATGAATTACGTACCCCGCTGACAGGCATCCTCGGTTTCTCCGACATTCTGATGACCGACAGCCGCGAGATGCAACCTGAACAAATCTCGGAAATGGCGCAATATATCTCTAATTCAGCGCAACGATTGTACCGACTGACGGAAAACTATCTGGTTTACGCGCAGCTCGTAGTGATGCGGACTGATGCCGAACATCTGGATACGATCCGCAGTTTCATCACGCCCCAACCGGCTACGATCATCGAAAATATGGCGCTGGCACGGGCGCAGCAATATGACCGTACCGCCGATTTGCAGGTGTCATTAGAGGATAATGCTTCCATCCGCGTGCTAGAAGATAACCTGCGTAAGATTGCGGAAGAGCTGACCGATAACGCCTTCAAGTTTTCCAAAACGGGTACGCCTGTGATGGTCGAAGGCCGCTTGCAGGACAACTCATACGTCCTCACCGTCACCGATCAGGGGCGCGGCATGGCTGCCGATCAGGTGAAGAAACTGGGGGCGTTCATGCAGTTCGGGCGCAAATTGCACGAACAGCAAGGCGCAGGCTTCGGGTTGACCATCGTTAAGATTTCCACCGAAATCTATGGTGGTACACTGACGATTGACAGCGTAGAAGGTCAGTACACGAAAATCACGGTTTCGCTGCCCGCCGACCCGCTGTAAATAAGGCGCGCCACCCGCAAAAACAACCCTGCATGACCCAGTCGCGCAGGGTTTTATTTTGTAACCCCGGTTACAAACATGCTTGCCCGTAATGCAACCCGATGTTAGACTTACACATGGGAGTTATCCAGATTATACAGATTCGACTGCCGGGCAGAACTAAATCGGCATTGTGAGGAAGGGTAGCAGTCATGCGATCACGCTGGAACCGATGGCTTTTACTGTGCTGCGGCGCAGGGGCAATGCTGCTCACATTAAGCGGCTGCTTCCAGCAGGTGGGAGGTGATGTACAAGCCTTCTCCGCGCCGGATATGGGGGCGACATTCACACCCGAACCCACGCTGGCCGCACCCACAGCCGAAACGATTACGATCATTGTCACACCGACGATTGACCCGTTCGCGCCGCCGACGGTAGACCCGTTCGCACCCCCCACTGTTGACCCGTTCGCAGCAGTCCCCACCACCGACCCCTTCGCACAGCAGCAGGTGATCGCCACAACCGATCCAAATCTGGGCATGGGTGGCCCTGTATCGCAGGAAGTACTAGACCCGCTGCAAATGACGGCAACCTTCATCGTGGCGGGCGCAACCGGCACGGCAGATGCCTATGTGACGCAAACAGCGATTGCCTCTGGGCTGGTCATTTTCACGCCCACGCCGCAGGTCATCGCCACCGATCCGGCACTGATGCCCACGCAGACGAATCTCGTTTCGGGAGTGGATTGCGTGCATGAAGTGCGGATAGAAGACCGCAACCTGTACCGCATCTCGCTCAATTACGGGCTGACCGTGCAGCAAATCGCCAATGCGAACGGCTTGGTGAACCCGAACATCATCGTTATCGGGCAAAAGCTCATCATCCCCGGTTGCGGCACAACCGGCGCGTTCCCGCCGCCCACCAGCATCCCCACCGGAACAGGTGATCTCAGCGGGCAAAGCGTCGGCACAGGCGTAGTGGCTGGCGGCTCGGTTTACACGGTACAGCAGGGCGATACACTGTTCAAGATTTCGCTGGCAACAGGTGTACCCGTCATGAGCATCGCGGCAGCCAACCCCGAAATCACGAACATCAATGTGATCGTGATCGGGCAGCAGCTTGTCATCCCGGCGGGTTAAACGTATTCAACAACGCATGTTCAAAACGGGGTGGCGGCGCCACCCCGTTTTGTTTTCAGTAGGGAGAATCAGATGAGCGACAGCCCGATTGTCAGCGTACAGCAGGTGTTCAATGGCAAACTGTTCGCGGTGGAAGTGTGCGAAATCCGACTGCCGGATGGCACACTGGCGCGGCGCGACATCATCCGCCATCACGGCGCGGTGGCGATTGTTCCAGTGGATGCAGCGGGCAATGTGGTGCTGGTGCGCCAGTACCGCGCTGGCGCTGATCGCATGATGCTCGAAATCCCAGCGGGGCTTCTCAATCCCGGTGAAGACCCAGAGGCCTGTGCTGAACGGGAACTACAAGAAGAAATCGGCAGCAAACCGGGGCGGTTGCAATCGTTAGGTGGCTTCTACGTAGCCGCAGGCTATACCAGCGAATATATCCACCTGTTCGCTGCAAGTCAGTTGAGCGAGTCACAATTGGTGGGCGACGATGACGAGTTCCTGACCATCGAACGGATGCCCTACACAGTGGCGCTGGCCGCGGTTGAAGACGGCACGATTGACGATAGCAAAACCATCATCGGGTTACTGCGTGCACGCGGACTATTCGGACTGTGAGGATACCTGCGCCACCAGTGGCATTAGTAACTCGCCCACCTGATGGTTAAAGGCGGCGCTGGCATGAGCATCCCGTTCGCTCACAATCCG
>CAIVEA010000158.1 GCA_903904765.1 uncultured Chloroflexota bacterium | reverse complement strand
TTCACCTGTTGCGGGTACATCATCGGTCTGCTGTCCACCCAGAATCGCATTTAACGTTTCTGAATAGCCCGTATGCTGTGACTGTTCAGGTTGGAACTCAATGTGTTCCAGCCCTTCAATGTGTGTGTCGAAATCAATTTCGTGCAACGATGGCTGTTGCTTGTCCGGTGTAGCGAAGGTGTCCGCTGGTTCGCCACTGCCAAACAGTGCATCAAAATCTACCGCTGCTTGCTGTGCATCGCCCATGTCTGTTGGCGGGTACGCCTCACTCAGCGTGCCGTTTTCAGAACCGCCGAACAACGCACCAAAATCAATTTCCGTGCGATGGGTGTCCGCGATAGGCTCAGAGCCAAATGTCTCGTCTAACGTCGCTCTGTCGCTGCCGCCGAACAGTGCGCCGAAGTCCAATGCATCCGGTTGCGTGGCGGGTTGTTGCGGGGTGAACCTTTCGTCCTCAACGGGCGCATCACTACCGCCGAACAGTGCGCCGAAGTCCAATGTATCCGGTTGCGTGGCAGGTTGTTGCGGGGTGAACGTTTCGTCCTCAACGGGCGCATCACTACCACTGAACAGTGCGCCGAAGTCCAATGCATCCGGTTGCGTGGCAGGTTGTTGCGGGGTGAACGTTTCGTCCTCAACGGGCGCATCATTACCACTGAACAGCGTCCCGAAGTCAATTTCGGTGCGATGGGTATCCGATGGTGACGCGAATTCCTCATCAAATTCTGTGAACACCCCGCCGACGGGGGGCGACGCAAAGCGTTCCTGCGGAATTGGCGTGTCCTCGGTTATATCCCGCGCAAGGTCTTCTAACCACGGCACATGGAAATCTTGTTTCGGTGCTTCATCTTTTGCTGTTGGTGGGAAAACATCTGGCTCTGCTGAGTCTGGTAGCCAATTGGCCTCGATCCCCGCTGTAGGTGCAGGCTCAATCGGCAGCGTGACCGCTGTCATCAGGTCGGCCATCCACATCGCATCCTCATTCGGGGTATCCATGCCCGTTTGGGGATCGGCAACGAAGCCTTGCAGCGTTTCCTCATAGGTGGTCGGTTGTGTCGCGTCATCCGGGTAAGTACCCCGGCTGGGATCAACGATGGCAGGCGGAATAATCTGTCCGGGTGGCAGTGCTCCGCGCAAGAAACTCGGTTCGCTGATGTCAAGTTCGGGCAGCTTAGTGGGTTTTTTTGGTTCGCGTGTGGCATCCACAATGGCGCGGAAGGCGCTCGTATCCATATCCCACGAGGGCAGGGGGCGAATGCGAATCTGATGCTCGGTCAGGCGTTCTTCGATGTCCGCCAGCAGATTGTCAATCGAAAAGCCACTGGCTTTGCGTTCCTGAAGCGCCGTTTGCAGCACCACACTGGCGACACTGGCTTCTTCATCCATTTCGGGTTCATTGTCTGCCAGCGCGTCAAAGTCGAAGTTCTGCGCTGTGGGTTGCGGGTGCTGCGTCCGTTGGATACGGGTCTGAATGCGCCGTTTTTCAGATTGTTCCGGCGCGGGCGGCGGTTCGGGCTTGTCCGGTTGTTGCGCGTGATAGAAATCCGCAAATGGATCTTCTGGCGGTAGCGGTTCCGGTTGTTCTGGAATCTCCTCTCCACTGAGCAGCGCGATCACGTTGCGGAAACTGGTATCCGTCACACCTACCAGCAAATCGCTCACCGTCCCGCCTTCGGAGAGCGAGGGTATCGGTGGTTCTTCTTCTGCCAAGCGCCGTGAAACCTGTGTTTCGTCTGGTGGCTTCATCCGCGAGGTGGATTTGGAACCCGACTTACCAGATTTCTTCGGTTGTTCCGGTAAGGATGATGGCTTTGGCGGTAGTGGGCCTGTTTTGGTCTTTTCGATCTCTTTGAGCAGCGACTCCATCCCGGTAGACAGAATCATGTCCATCGAGTCCTGCTGGCGGTTAGGCAGTGACTTGTGAGGTTGCTCACCGCTGAGCGAGCGAACCAACCCCTCAAAATCCACCTGTCCCTTATGCTTGGGTTTCAGGTCATCCGGTGTAATCGCGCCCAGCACATGATCGAATTGTCCCGCTTCGGGATGGGTGTCGCTGGTCGCCAGATACTGGCGTACTGCGTCCGAATCCTGCATGGGGACGGCGGGGGTATCGCCCTCTTTCAGTGGTGGGTCAAAATCTTCGGGTAGTTTTGTAGGCCGGCGGGATGTCCTGCCGGCGCTGCCTGTTTCACTCAACCGGGGAATATATTCCGATGTGTCATCCGGTGGCAGTGGGGCTTCAATATCTGCTTCTTCCACATCCCATTCAAAGCTGCGTAGAGCATCTTGTACTGGATTGGAGGGTGGCAATAGTACATCATCTAGCAACGAGTCGTCAGCCTGCACTGGGTCGCCACCGAGCAAGCGCGTCCCCAGCAGTGGCGGGTAATCGGCATCGTCGGTCTGCAACGGGTCGCCACCGAGCAAGCGTGTCCCCGGCAGTGGCGGGTAATCGGCATCGTCGGTCTGCAACGGGTCGCCACCGAGCAAGCGTGTCC
>CAIVEA010000157.1 GCA_903904765.1 uncultured Chloroflexota bacterium | reverse complement strand
GGTAGTATAGCCATTTCGCCTCACCCATACAACCGTCACAGGAGCATTCACATGGCAAAAATCGTCTTTATGGGAACGCCAGATTTTGCCGTTCAAACCCTACGCGCCCTCATCGCCCATCATGAGGTAATCGGAGTCGTCACCCAACCGGATCGCCCTGCCGGACGCAATCGCCAGATTCAGCCCTCGCCCATCAAGCAAGTGGCGCTGGAGGCGGGCATTCCGGTGCTGCAACCCGAACGCATCCGCCGCCCGGAAGCCATCGCGGAACTCAAGCAGTGGTCGCCGGATGTATACATCGTGGCGGCCTTCGGGCAGATTTTGCCGCAAACCGTCCTTGACATCCCGCCGCACGGATCGGTCAACGTTCATGCCTCACTACTCCCCCGCTGGCGCGGCGCTGCCCCGATTCAGGCGGTCATTCGCGCCGGAGACGCGCAATCCGGTGTGACCATTATGAAGATGGATGCGGGGCTGGATACCGGCCCGATGCTCCGCGCCCGCGCCATCCCCCTCGCCACCGACGAAACCGGCGCATCGCTGCACGACAAGCTGGCAGTACTGGGCGCGGAACTGCTAATAGACACCCTGCCCGACTATCTGAACGGGACGATCACCCCGCAACCGCAGGACGATTCGCTGACCACTTATGCGCCGATGATGAAAAAAGAAGAAGGCAACGTGGACTGGACGCAACCCGCCAGCGCCATCGAACGCCTGATTCGGGCTTTCACGCCGTGGCCGGGGACGTATACCTACTGGAACGGGCAAATGCTCAAGGTGTTGAGCGCAGATGTGATGGCGGGAAGCGCCCAAACGGGACAAATCGTGACCACCCGCGACGGCGTGGCAGTCGGCACGGGCGAAGGGCTGCTGCGCTTGCGGCAGATTCAACTGGCGGGCAAAAAGGCCATGTCAGCCGACGATTTTGCGCGGGGTCATGCCGATTTCACGGGTGGCATACTCACCACTGCTTGATCGCCCTCGAACACGAAATGCAGCGAATCGATCAAATCGCTGGCCTGCTTGATGGGCGCTTCGCAATCCATCAGGAGGTAGCGGGCGGCACGTTTGGGGAAGGCGTGCGTATAGCTCGCCATGCGGAGCTGCTGCTTGCCCACTTCGGCATAGCCATCTTTCACACCAATATGCCCGGAAACCAGCACGCGCTGTTCCACCGAGGCGTGTTCGCTGAAATACTGGAGGAAGTTCTTGACCGATTTGAGGTAGGCCGCTTCGCCAACTTCGAGTTCGTTCTGCGAGAACAGCGTGTTCCACATCAAATCAAAATCGGTATTCTGACCACTCAGAAACAACACACGCAACAGATCGTTGTAACGCGGGTCATCCGCGCCACTGACCGCCAGATACCGCTTGGCCTGCTCCTCATACGAGATGCCCGTGAAGTGCGAATAGCCGCGCTGCAAGCTGGCAATATCAAACTTCTTCAGTTCGCCGTCCGCCATCTTAATCAGGTCGGCATGGCTGATCGCATTCAAGCGTTCCACATGCTTAACCGAGGATACATCGGCATGTGCCCCCGCGTGGGTGAACAACACACCCGCCTTCGTGCGGGCGAAGAACGGCAGCGTGGACAAGAATTGCACCACATCCTTGCGACGAAATGGTGTCTTATAACGTTGATCGAGGCGCGTCAGCATGGCCTCGAAACGCGGCGTATACTCGATTGCGCCTTTCGCCAGCGTCAGCCCGTAAATGTGCGGCAATTCGTGGTTGCCCAGCAGCATCACCACCCGTTCGCGGCCTAACTCGGCTTGCAAACTCATGACATCCAGAATCAGGTCGAGGCTGGAATCACTCTCTTCCGTGCCTTCGCTATGGATGAGGTCGCCGCACAGAATCAGGTGGTCAACCTTGCCACTGGCTGCAAGGTTCAAAAACTGATCGCGCAAGCGGCGATAGACATCCCATGCGCCATGCAGGTCTGTCACCACCATCGCTTTTCCGCTGCCGACATCCACAATACGCTGCTGGGTCATGAAACCTCACTCACAAAAACACAACCGGGGCGAGTGGTTAGCTCGCCCCGGAGCAGACTACACTTGAACGCCTATTAAAGGCTAGTAGCCTAAAATGCTCACAACATCCTGAACGGCTTTGGCGCTGATTTCCATCATGCCCTTCTCTTCGTCGTTCAGTTCCATCTCGATCACGCGCTCCACACCCTTCGAGCCGAGGATGGCCGGAACGCCGATGTACAGATCATTGTAGCCGTACTGTCCCTTGAGCAGCACCGCCGACGGAATCACGCGCTTCTGATCGCGCAAAACGGCCTCGACCATTTCCACCGTGCCCGCTGCCGGAGCATACCACGCGCTCACGCCGATGAGCTTCACGATTTCGCCGCCGCCATTGCGGGTGCGCTGAATGATCGCCTGAAGCTTATCTTCCGCCATCAGTTCGCGAACGGGAATGCCAGCCACCGAGGTGTGACGGGGCAGCGGAACCATCGTGTCGCCATGACCGCCCAACACGATACCATGAATGTCACGCACGCTCACGCCCAATTCCTGCGCGATGAATGCCTTGTAACGGGCGGTATCCAGCGCACCGGCCTGCCCGATCACACGTTCCGCCGGGAAGCCGCTTTCATTCAGTACAACATGGCACATCGCATCCAGCGGGTTCGAGACAACGATCAAAATCGCGTTCGGGGAATACTTCGCCACCTGACGGGTAACTTCGCCCACGATGCGCTGATTGGTCTTGACCAGTTCATCGCGGCTGGGGAACTGCCCGGTCACAGGATCCTTCTTGCGCGGCACACCAGCGGTAATCACAACCACATCCGAATTGGCGGTGGCTTCGTAATTGTTCGCGCCAGTGATATTAACATCCAACTTCATCACCGGGGTCGCTTCCAGCAGATCGAGCGCCTTGCCTTGCGGCATCCCCTCCACAATGTCAACCAGAACGACATCAGCCAATTCACGGCTGGCAATCCAGTGCGCGCAGGTCGCGCCTACATTACCAGCACCCACAACGGTTACTTTGCTACGAGCCATGATCTTTGCTCCATTGGACAAGCTGATTCAAGCACATCAAAGTATAACATAAATCGAGCCTACCCGAATGGGATAGGCTCAATTTTTCACAATGGCATTAGCGAACGCTCAGACTATTCGTGGCGATCCAGCCACTCCGGTTCGCTCCACAGGCTGGATAGCAGCAGTTCGCGGACGGCAAGAAATTCCTTGGGCAGCCGATCATACAGCTTGATGAAGAGTTCTTCGTGCGAAAGCACTTCGCTCTTCCATGCTTCTTTGTCGGTGGACATCACCTTGTCGAAGTCGTCACGGGTGAAGCTTTCCAGCCCCGTCCAGTTCAAATCCTCGTACATCGGCACGCGCCCCAGCGGGGTTTCCGCGCCAGAAGCACGGGTGCGGGTACGCGACACAATCCATTCCAGCACACGCATGTTCTGACCAAAACCCGGCCACAGGAACTTGCCATTTTCGTCCTTGCGGAACCAGTTGACGATGAAAATGCGTGGCGGGTTGGTCAGATGGCGACCAAAACGCAACCAGTGGTTAAAGTAGCTCGCCATGTGATAACCGCAGAACGGCAGCATGGCGAACGGGTCACGGCGCACCTCACCGATCTTACCGGCAGCGGCGGCAGTCATTTCCGAACCCATTGTCGCCGCATAGTACACGCCATACGTCCAGTTGAAGGCCTGAAACACTAGCGGAGCAACCGTGCTGCGGCGACCACCGAATACGAACGCCTTGACTGGCACGCCCGCCGGATTTTCCCACTCGGAGTCAATCGAAGGACACTGCGAAGCCGGCGCGGTGAAGCGGGCATTCGGATGGGCAGCTTTGCGTCCGCAATCCGGTGTCCACTCCTGCCCCTGCCAGTCAATCAGCTTGGCGGGCGGGACATCAGTCATGCCTTCCCACCATACATCGCCTTCCGGGGTCAAACCGACATTGGTGAAGATCGTGTTGCGTTCAATCGTCGCCATCGCGTTCGGATTAGTCTTGACGTTCGTGCCGGGAGCGACACCGAAGAAACCCGCTTCAGGGTTGATGGCGTACAACTGCCCATCCGTGCCTGTCTTAATCCACGCGATATCGTCACCCACTGTAGTGACCTTCCAGCCGTCAAATCCCTCCGGCGGGATGAGCATGGCGAAATTCGTTTTGCCGCACGCGCTGGGGAAGGCCGCGCCGAGGTAGGTCTTTTCGCCATTGGGCGACTCGACACCGATCAGCGCCATGTGTTCAGCCAACCAGCCTTCGTCACGGGCGATATTGGAAGCAATACGCAGCGCAAAACACTTCTTTCC
>CAIVEA010000156.1 GCA_903904765.1 uncultured Chloroflexota bacterium | reverse complement strand
TGGTCTGCGAAGCGGTTGACCGGAAAGAACAGTTCATCGTCGCTATGGCCGCCAATGACATACGAACGGGCGAAGGCCACCCGTTCCCAGAAGAATTGCGCTGCATCGCGCAGGGTGCTATCGCCCGTCAGTTCGTACTGCCGCGCCAGCCCGATCAACTTGGGAATCTGCGTGTTGGCATGCTGCCGATCCAGCAAATCTACGCCCTGCTTGAGGGGGTCGAGGATCAGGTCATCGTTGAAGGCCAGCGACAGGCGCAGGTGTTCGGGGTCATGGGTGACGGCGTACAGGTTGGCGAGGACTTCGTTCATCCCGCCGAACTCCATCAGCAGATTGATCTGCATCTGCTCCTGCGTCAGGCGGTCTACACGGGTTTTCACCCAGCCCGCCAGCCGCAACAGCACCGCCAGCGCCTGCGCGTTCCCGCACAGCACATGCACATCCAGCAGCCCCGCCATGATCTTGTGCATAGTGTAATACGGTGCCCATGCCGGATCGCGGCGTTCCACGCGGTCAAAAAGCACTTCGGGGAAGGCCGATAGATAACCTTCGGTATAGCCTTGCGCGGGCAAAGCATCCTGACAACGCGCCAACTCTGCCACCAGATAGGCGGCGCGTTCCTGAAGGGTCGAGTCGCCGGTGCTGGCAGCCATCAACGCGCAGGCCGACAGGTAATGCCCCACGAAATGCCCGCGCACTTCCACCTCCGGCGACTCCCAGCCGCCGTAAGGCTGTACGCTGGAGGGCAGTCCGGCGGTGACGCGGAAGTTGTGCAGCAGGCGTTCAGCATCCAGCGAAAGCAGATAGGCGCGGTCACGTTCCTGCGCGTCTTTGAACAGGCCATCCAGCAGGCGCACCTGCCGCACATCGAAAAATACGGGTTGGGTCATGATGTTCTCCTCAAAGTACCCTTATTTAGCAAGCGGTCATGCGGCCTACGTGTGCGGGTCGAGCCAGTCACGCAGCCCCTCACTGAGCAGGTTGCAGGCCAGAATCACGATCAGAATAGACAGGCCGGGGAAGGTCGCCAGCCACCACTGGTAGAACTTGGTGCGCCCTAACGCGATCATCGAACCCCACTCGGCGGTGGGCGGGGTCACGCCCAAGCCCAAGAAACTGAGCGCCGACACCAGCAGAATGATGCCACCCACATCCAGCGCGGCCTTGATGATGAGGGGTGTCCACGCATTCGGCAGCACATGGCGCAGCAGGATATTGCTGTCGTGCGCCCCCACCGAACGCGCCGCGATCACAAAATCTGCGCCGCGAATGACCAGCACCTGCGAACGCATCAGCCGGGCGTATTCCGGCCACAGCACCACGCAAGCGGCGATGATGGCATTTTCCAACCCCTGACCAAGAAAGGCGGAGATGGCCAGCGCCAGCACAATCGAGGGGAAGGCCAGCAGAATATCCGCGAGGCGCATAATCACCTCGTCCATCACACCGCCGAAATAGCCCGCCATCGCGCCCAGCAGCGAACCGACCACCACGCCCACGATGACCACCACGAACGAGGCCGGCAGCGAAATGCGCGCCCCGAAGATCACGCGGCTGTAGATGTCGCGCCCCAGTTCGTCCGTGCCGAACCAGTGCTCGGCGCTGGGAGGCTTCAGGCGCTGCGCTAAATCCTGCACGATGGGATCATGGGTGGCGATGAGGGGCGCGAACAGCACGATCAGCAGAAAAGTGAATAGGACAGCCAGCCCCACCCAGAACGAGGGGTACTTGCGGATGTGCTTGAGGAGCAGCGCAGAACGCGAGGACGGTGTGCGGCGCGGTTGAAGGAGTGCGGCTGAAGTTTGCATCATGTTCTTCCCTCATTCACGGCGCACACGGGGATCGAGCAGGCCGTATAACACATCAACCACCATGTTCACCCCGACGTAAATGATGGCAATCAGCAGCGTCCCGCCTTGAATGGCCGGATAATCGAAATTGACCGCCGCCTTCACCAGATAGCGCCCCAGCCCCGGCCAGTCGAATACGGTTTCGGTCATGACCGCGCCGCTGAGCAACCCCGCGAAGGCCAGCCCTAAAATCGTCACCAGCGGGATGAGGACGTTCCGCAGCGCGTGGCGCACCACCACCTGCCGTTCCTTCAAGCCCTTGCCCCGCGCCGTGCGGACGTAATCGCGGCGCATCTCCTCGATGATGGCGGCACGGGTGACGCGCAGCACAATCGCCAGCGTGAAGCCGCCCAGAATCAGCGTGGGCAGCATCAGGTGGTGCAGCGTACTCAGGAAGGCCGGAAAATCGCCCGCCAGCAGCGCATCCACCGTATACAGGCCAGTCACACGCGCCGGATCAGCCATGCGCGGGTCGAGCCGCCCCGGCCCCGGCGCAAGACCGAGATTGAAATAGAAGATCGTCAGGAAGATCAGGCCACTCCAGAAGGGCGGGAGTGAGGCATTCAGCAGCGAGATCAGCCACGTCACTTTATCCAGCCAGCCGCCGCGCTTCAGGCCGGATAGCACCCCCAGCGGTACGCCGATGAGCGCCGCGAACAGCAGCGAGGACACCGCCAGTTCGACGGTGGCGGGCAAAAACTGGATCAGATCGGCGGTCACAGAGCGTTTGGTCAGGAAGGAGTCGCCCAAGTCACCCTGCGCCATGTTCCCCACATAGGTCAGGTATTGTTCCCAGATGGGCTTATCCAGCCCCCATTTACGGGTGGCGGCCTCGACGGTCTGCGGGTTATCCATCGCCCGTTCGCCCACGATCATCACCAGCGGGTCAATGGCGACCAGTTGAAAAATCAAAAACATCACTAACGAGATGCCCAACAGCATCGGGATCGTCAGGATCAGCCTACGCAGGATATAACGGGCGAGCATAGCGTCACCAGAAGGGTTACTGAGCCAGAGAAGATGCGCCGCCGCGCCGCCGAATCAGGCAGCGCAGCAGCGCGGTGAACGCCCCACCCACGAATTCGCAGGTGGGGCAACAGACACAGGCCGTCGTTTACGACTTGCTCATGCCGTAGAAGTCCATGAAGTACACGGGATGGAAGGCGAAGCCCTGCACGTTCGAGCGCAGCGCGTACAACTGCTGCGGCTGGAACAGCGGGACGAACACCGCGTTCGCCACATGC
>CAIVEA010000155.1 GCA_903904765.1 uncultured Chloroflexota bacterium | reverse complement strand
GGGCATCGTCACGGCGGTGGTTGGTCAGTGCGACATTACGCTCGACCAGCGCCACCTCGACGCGAACGAACTGGCCGCTATGCTGCGCGAAGCCAAAGAAGCCAGTGAACGCTTTGCGGCGGAAGAAAAGGTCAGTGTGGAGTGGAATCGCATCTGGCAGATCGAACCGCTGCCGTTTTACCCTGACCTGATCGAACTGTGCGACGAGTCCATCCTCGAAACCACCGACAAGTCACATCGCCTGCCCAGTGGCCCGCTGCATGATGCTGCTGAAGTTGCCCGCGCCAAAGTGCCGACCATTATGCTGTTCGTGCAAAGCCTGCGCGGGCTATCTCATGCGAAGGAAGAGGACACCAAAGAGGAACACCTGCTTCTGTGCGTGGAGGCGCTGGATCGGTTAGCAACCAAAGCTATGCGCTGGGTGGAAGACCGCTAGGAAAAGAATCTCAATTCAATCGGTTGTGGTGTTGCCCCGTTCATGAGTGGGGGCGGGGCAGTTTTTTGTTGCACCGGTTGCAGCGGAATCTCGACTGTGAAGGTCGTGCCTTTGTCCAACTGGCTTTCGCAGTCGAGCGTGCCGCCGTGCGCCGCCACATTCTCTTTGACAATCGCCATGCCCAAGCCCGTTCCCTGATAACGGCGGGCATTTGCGGCGCGGAAGAATGTTTCGCCCAGCCGCGCCACATCATCTTCACTCATGCCGATGCCTTGATCGCGGATACGGAAGCGGGCGCGGTTTTCGACGGCATCCAGTTCGACACGGATCTCACTATTGACGGGCGAATACTTGACCGCGTTGGTCAGCAGGTTCACGAAAATGTGCTGGAGCAGCCGTTCATCCATCTGCACATTCTCAAAAGTCCCCTGTGCTTCAAAGACGAACCGATGCTTTTTGCCGTCCGTCAACTGAATCTGGTTGAGGATATTGTTGCAGAAGCCGATCAGATCAATCGGTTCGGGCTGGTACTCCAGTTTGCCCGCCCGCGCTTTACCAATGGTCAGCACGCTCTCCAAGAGTTCTAAGATGTACTGGATTTGCTTGCTGATCTCATTGAAATGTTCCAGCCGCCGTTCTTCGCTCAAACGCGGGTAGTAGTGTTGTAGCGCCTCTTTTGAGGAAAGAATGATGGCGATGGGCGTGCGGAATTCGTGCGACATGCGCGAGATGAACTGCTCTTTCAACTGCACCACTTCACGCTCTTGTGCCACCTGCAACCGCATCCGTTCCGATTCGATCTCGCGTTCGCTGGCGCGTTTGCTCTCGGTGATGTCTATGCCGATGCCCAGTATGCAGGGCGTTTCGCCCAGATCAATGCGCTGCCCGCTGACCATCATATCCAGCAGGTTGCCATCTTTCGTGCGCCACTGGATTTCGCGGGGGATGTTGTACTGGTTCCAATCTGACGGCTCGGGCTGTGATTCGGGGTTGGGGGGCGATACCCAGATGGGTAGGTCGCGCATATCTAGGCTCAACAGTTCATTGCGTTCGTAACCTGTGAGGCTCACAAAGTAGTCGTTGATGTTCAGCAGCGTAGATTTCTGAATGTCGCTCAGGGTGATTGCCACCGGCACACTCTGGAAGATGGTGTGGAACAGAGCTTCGCTGCGACGTAGCATTTCTTCGCTGTGTTGCCGTTCGGTCACATCATTCGCCAGTACCAACCGCGCCAAGCGTCCCTGAAAGACCATACTGTGCGAGGAGATGAGTACCAACCGTTCCCGTCCGTCTTTTGTGCGGTGTCGCCAGATGTTATCCCGGCTGGTGTTATCCCCCTGTGCGATTGTTTCGAGCAACAGCGGAATGTCGTCGGGCGGACGAATGTCTTTGATGGTCATGTGCTGAAATTCGTCACGCGAATAACCATATTGTTCGACAGCCGCATCATTGACAGTCAAAAATCCTAGCGTTTCCGTGTCGTACACCCACATGGGCTGCGGGTTGTCTTCAAACATTTTGCGGTAGCGGATTTCAGATTCGGCCAACGCAGCCTCGGCCTGCTTGCGTTCGCGCAGGTTGTAGGCCGCGCAGGTGATCCCGGTGATCTTGCCCTGTGCATCGTGTACCGGGTTCACGGTCATATCGAACCACTGGCGTTCGCCGCCGAGGATGAAGGACACTTCTTGCCGGATGGTCTGGTTGTTGGTGATTGCTTGTCGCTTGATGGTCATCAGCGTATTGGCGCTGGTCGGGTCGAGGATATCGGCATCCGTTTTGCCGATAAGATGCTCCGGCTTGCTCAAGAAGCGATCGTTGTACATCCACGTATAGCGCAGATCAACATCATGCCCGAACAAGATCATAGGCATATTGCTCATGGCAATCCGCAAGCGTTCCGCATTATCGAGGGCATGATGTTCGCTCTGGCGTGCCCGGCGTAAGTTGCGAATGAGCGTGCGCTCAATCGCCAGCGCGAAGAACATCATCACAATGATATACAGCTGTTGCGCCAGAAATTCAGTTTCCGGGTCGTAGCGGTTATCTGGCATCCAGTTTTTGAGATGGGCGAGGTAGATGAAACCCATGCTGGATAAGCATAGCAAGAAAAAGAGATTGCGTGCTTTGGGCGTGAGGATGAAAACCGAAAACAGGAGCAACATCTGATACACGCCGAGGCTGATGGCGTTCACTCCGCCGTTGGTCAGCAGCGAGGCAGTGGTCATTGCCCACAGCGACAGGCAGAACAAGCGGCTTACCCATTTCACCTGCTGATATTGCCTCAGCAGCACAAACAGGATGATGAAACACAGAGTAATCAGAGGGCTGGTATTGGGAACGTTATCCGGCAAATGCGTCATGCCCAATAGGACACTAAGACTATACAGCGTTACAGAAAGAAGCGAAAGCAGGAGCACCTTGTTCAAAATGTCGGCGGTGCTGCGATCCTGTTCATCTTCAAAATGGGGTAGGCCAAATAGTAATTTGATATACCGATTTGCCTGAACCGTCATCGGCAGACCTCATTTTCCCGCCGTGTTCACATTCTTACATTCTATATGAAATTTTAGCCCATTTACCGTAAAGATTTATGCCTAGAAAGCATAAAACAATCATTGAGGTGAGTGTTGGAAAATACTTACCAAAAACACGCTAAACGATGGCTGTGGAGCTAGATGATGGGTTGCGTGCGGCGCTATTTCAGTTCGGGCAACTGCAACGCATCTTGTGTGGGAGTGGCAGTTGCGTTTTCGGGAGCGCCTATTTTACGGTAGATGAAACCCAAGCGTTGCAGCGCCAAGCGGCTGTAGGTGGATGGAATCTCGTCGGTGTGGATGCAGGTAGCAGGTTGTGAATCCGTTTGTATCAGCGGCAACCGGATACAGAAGGTTGTCCCTTTGCCGGGGGTGCTTTCCACTTCGATTGTGCCACCGTGCGCTTGTGCGATCCAGTAGGCAATCGCCAACCCCAGCCCTGAGCCTTCTTCGCTTTGCCCGCGTGTGCGCGAATGATCGGCGCGGTAGAAACGGTAGAAGATGTGCGGTAGATCTTCGGGCTGAATACCCACGCCCGTATCGGTCACACGCAGCGCGGCGCTACCGTTTTCGACCCTTAGCAATAAGCGAATTTCGCCGCCGTCCGGCGTGAACTTGATGGCGTTGGTCAGCAGGTTCAACATCAGTTGCTTCAGGCGGTCAGCGTTGCCTTTCACGCGCACAGGTTCCAGATGTTCCACGCGCACGCGCAGGTCGCGTCCTTGCGTCAGCGCCCGCGAGTCGCGCTGCACTTCGCCCAGTACCGAGTCCAGATCAACCTCGTTCATATCCAGCGTCAGGCTGCCGTTATCGGCACGCGCCAGCAGTAGCAGATCATTCACCAACCGCTGCATCCGCAGCGATTCGCACTCGATGGCTTCTAGCGACTCGGCATCCATACCGTAGCGTTTAGCGAGGTCGAGGTTGCCGCGAATGGTTGTTAGCGGGGTACGCAGTTCGTGGCTGACATCTGCCACCAAACGTTGTTGCACACCAAAAAGATGCTCGATGCGATCCATCATGGTGTTGAATACCGCAGTCAAGCGGCCTAGCTCATCCATCGGCCCGTTCAGCGGCAACCGGATGCG
>CAIVEA010000154.1 GCA_903904765.1 uncultured Chloroflexota bacterium | reverse complement strand
TCGCGCTGGCAGGCGGCGCGGAAGTGTGCCGCACGCAGGTAACGACGGTCAACCGCGCATGGAATCCTTACGCGGGTGTTTCGCCGTAATGTTGAATAGCCTGACTACCCTCACCCTGTAGTCCTTCTTCTTCATGGTGATGGATTTCAAAACCGCGTAGTTTTCTTAATCCCCTTCGCTCTGAGGGAGAAGGGGACGGGGGGATGAGGGTGAAACATCGCTAGAGAGGTAGTCCCCGCCCTTTGTGGCGGGGAGTTTTATTCCGGCTTGGGGTGCAGCAGCAGGTAATTGAATCCGTTCATGACCACCGTATCGAACTGGTCATAGCGGCGGCTGATGGCTTGCAGCACCCGATCCGGGTAGAACTGCGCCCGCAGCACGATCAGGCCGAACTCCCGCGCCTCGATCATCCTGACCAATTCATCCCCTTTGAACAGTCCCTTCTTATCCAGATTGAGCAGTTGCGTGGGGTTGGTGATGGCAGGCCGCCCCGCCATCAGGCTGAATCCGGCATCTTCGCTGAGTGCCGGGGTGTCGCTGGCGCGGATGAGGTTAGCGATCTTCCGGCCGGCTGCAATATCGGCCTCGGTTGTCCAGTGTCCGATGTTGGCGTAGCCCGTTGCGTATTGTCCATCGGCGGTGCGTGCCGAGTCGTAGAAGCCGTTGAGCGCGTTCGGATGCAGGCCGAATGCCTGCGCCAGCGAACCGAAGATCGCGCCATCGGTGGGCATGTGCAGCACCGCCCGCCCGTAACCCACATACAGTAGCGGCACGATCACCAGCGCGGCCTGAGCGAGCAGGGGGGCGGTGCGGCGCAGCGGGTTAATTAGCCAGCGCGTGAGGTAATTGGCGGGGAAGTGCCAGCTGCCGCTGACCGTGCGCGAGGCGAAAATCCCGCTGAGGATGCACAGTGCAGCGATGGCTGTGGTGAAGTAGCTGTCGCCGCCGCCCCATGTGCCGGAGGCTGCCCCGTTCACGATGGCCGCGCAAACGAACCACAGGCTGTAGATCGAGAGGCGGTCAAAATACAATTCGTAGATGAACAGCAAGACGGCGGGGACGATCAAGAAGCCGTGCAAACCGAACCACTGGTTGAACAAGGCGACTGTCTGGATGATCTTCATCTCGTTGACGTTGGCGAGGATGGCCTGCCGCCACCATTCGCCGCCCGTCGCCAGCGTCATCCAGCCGAAGATGGTCGCGCCCACGATGCCCGCCCCGATTCCCCACACGACGGCGCGCCGTGGCTGCCGGATGAACAGGAAAATGCCCGCAGCGACGGCCGTCACCAGCGCAAGTTGTTTGGTGTAGCCCGCCGCGAGGATGAGTCCCAATCCCAGCGCCAGACGGCGGCGGCGCTGGCGCGTGTCGGTGATCTCGTTGGCGTTCGCCAGCAGCACCACCGCCAGCGTCTCGAACATGACCATACTGGCATGCTGCCGGAACAGCGGCCCGATGTGATAGACCGTGTTGGAGGCCAGAAACGCCAGACCCGCCAGCAGCGCAATCGGGCGGTTGCGCCCTTCGCGGTAGACGGCGTAGGCGATGGCGCTGGCTGTCACCAGCGTCCCCAAAAAGCCGAGCAATCGCCCGTACCAGTAGGCCGGCCCGAACACCCACACGAAAGGCGCAGCGACGATGTGGAACAGCGGCGGGTAGTTGCTGGAATAGAACGGGAAAGCTTCTGTATCGCGGTACGGCCACTGTCCCTGACTGAACAGCAGGGTATCCACCAGTTCAAAGCCTTCCCCTTGATCGTAGTCAAAGGGGAAGCGCATCAAATTGATGGCGTAGCCGATGTACACGATGAGATTGAAGGTTAGCAGCAGCAGCGCCGCCGCCGTCAGGACGCGGTGGGTGTTGAACAACCAGCGCGGGGATGAAGTTGGGTGTGATGAAGTCATGCCGGACGTGAACCTAATGGGATGAGTGTGAGGCCGAGCAGGGCGACGAGGGCGCTGACGATGAGCGCGATTTGCTGCGCGGGGCCGATGCCCCCTTCACGGCTTGCATCCAGCAGATCAATGCTGATGATGGCCGCGAACGCCAGCGCACCGCCGCCGAGCAGCAGCCAGCCGAGATGCCGTTTGGTGAGGGTGAAGTCATTTTTGAACATAGTGCGCGAGAGTATACCACAGGGCGCAACTTCTTGAATTGCGCTGCGTATAGGGAATACAGTAGGATTTTGATGGTTTCACCATGTTGCACGAGGGCAGTTTCACCATGACCGACCACACCACCCGCCCAACGGATGACTCCGAGCGCGTATCCCGTTTGACGGGCAGCACACCGCCTGCATCGCCGGAACGCGCCGCTGCGCCAGAGCCGGTAAGCGAGAATGATGTGGTGCGCGAGTACGAGGTGCGCTACCAAGAGCCGCGCCGGATGCGCGCCAAACCGCGCAGCTATAGCACCATGAATGTGACCGACGAAGAAAAGTTATGGTCGGCCATCGCGCATGGCAGCCTCTGGGTGACGCTGCTCAGCGGGTTTGCGACGGGCGGCTTTTCTGTGCCGTTGAGCGTGTTTGTGCCGCTGGTGATCTACTTCATGTTCCGCAAGAAGTCGGATTACATCGTGTTCCACAGTATGCAGGCTTTTGTGCTGCAACTGATCGCTAAAGTGGGCGTACTGTCGCTGGCAGTAGTGGG
>CAIVEA010000153.1 GCA_903904765.1 uncultured Chloroflexota bacterium | reverse complement strand
TCTTGAGGCGATCAAAGAAGTCCACAATCACTTCTGACAGAGGGATGTTGTAGTGCAGCATCACCCGTGAGGCATCGAGGTATTCGGTGGTGACGTATTCACCACGCTTCTTGATGACCAAATCCATGATTGCGCCGATAAATTCCTGTGGCGTGTAAATTTGGATTTTCATCCAAGGTTCGCGGATTTCTTTGATGTTGTTCTCGTCGGGGAGTTGAGCAGGGCTGTCTACATTGATGACTTCGCCATTGGTTTGAACGACCTGATATTCCACGCTAGGGGCAGTGGCGAGGATGTCCATGTCGTATTCGCGCTCAAGGCGCTCTTGAATGATTTCCATGTGGAACAGGCCAAGGAAACCGACGCGAAAGCCGAAGTTCAGGGCTTGCGAGGTTTCGGGTTGGTAGACCAGCGAGGCATCATTCAATTGGAGCTTTTCGAGAGCATCTCGAAGGTTTGCGTAGTCATCGTTCTCTGTTGGGTAGAAGCCCGCAAACACCATTGGCTTCACTTTTTCGTAACCGGGTAGCTGAACCTCAGCACCATTCAGTGCAGTAGTGATGGTATCACCTACACGACACTCGCTCACGGTTTTGAAGCCAGTGGCAATATAACCCACTTCACCCACTTCAAGCGTGGCGCACTCCTGCATATTGGGCGAGAAAACACCGATTTCGACTGGCTCAAACTTGGCATCTGTTGCCATTAAACGCAGGGGGGTGCGCTTATCGAGCCGTCCATCCACGATACGTACATACGCGACAACGCCTTTGTACGAGTCGTAATGGGAGTCGAAAACGAGCGCACGCAGCGGTGCAGACTCGTCGCCTTTGGGGGCAGGCACATGTTTCACTATGGCTTCTAGGACATCTTGAATGCCAAGTCCCTGTTTGGCAGAGATGGGAATCATCAAGTCTGCACTGATACCAAGCAAGTCCTCTAGCTCTTTGGCAACTTCTTTAGGTCGCGCAGATGGTAAATCAATTTTATTGATGACGGGTACGAGTTCGAGATTTTGATCAAGTGCGAGGTACAGATTGGCGAGAGTCTGCGCTTCAATGCCCTGACTGGCATCTACAACGAGAACTGCGCCTTCGCACGACTGGAGCGCACGACTGACCTCGTAACTAAAGTCCACATGTCCGGGGGTGTCAATCAGGTTGATGATGTAGTCTTTGCCATCGTTCGCGCGGTAGTTCATGCGAACCGCCGAGGCCTTGATAGTGACACCACGCTCACGCTCAAGTTCCATGCTGTCGAGCATTTGTTCTTGCAGATTGCGTTCGGATACGGTGTTGGTGAGATGCAGCAGCCTATCGGCTAACGTGCTTTTGCCGTGATCTATGTGGGCAATAATCGAAAAGTTACGAATGGACTCGCGTGTCATGGAGCTAAAACCCTTTGCTTAGTGGTTTGCATTATATATGGGTAGGGTAGGGTAGAGTAGTGGGGTTATTCAGCATTCAGAACTGAATCGACAAGAAGCGAACGTTCATTGATCTGCGATGGCTGTGGTTGAAGGGAAAGCCATGCGAGAAACTCGGTATTACCCTCATGTCCTTTGATAGGAGATCGGATAAGGTCATTAACATGCAGGGCAATCTGGTCTGCAAACTGGAGAATATCCATGATAACGCGACGATGCACGGCAGGGTCTTTGACAATGCCACCTTTGCCCACATCGCTTTGTCCAGCTTCAAATTGCGGTTTTATCAGGCAGATGATCGAACCATAGGGGGTGAGCCAACGGAGGGCGGCGGGTAAAAGCAATTTGAGCGAGATGAACGAGGCATCAATCGTGACAATGTTGACGGGTTCGGCTAAAGACTCAAGATAGCGAGCGTTAGTACGATCCATCACCACAACTCGCGCATCGGTTTGCAGGCGATAATCTAGTTGACCATAGCCAACATCAATAGCATATACTTTTGCTGCACCATGCTGGAGCAGGCAGTCCGTAAACCCTCCTGTGCTTGCTCCTAGATCAGCACAGATACAACCTGTGACGGAGACTGCAAACTGATTGAGTGCGGCAGCTAGTTTTTCGCCACCTCTGCTCACATAGCGCGGGCGGTCTTTTACAGTCAATTCGACCTGTTCCCGAACTTGTCCCCCCGGTTTGGTGTAGACCACGCCGTTGACGCTAATCTCGCCTGCCATAATCATCGCGCGTGCTTTTTCGCGGCTGGGGGCGAGTCCGCGGTCAAAAACGAGAGCATCTAAACGTACTTTATGAATGGGCATGTGAGTTAGTCTCGAGAGAGATAAATGATGGTGTTCAGCGGGTTTTCGGTTTCTGCGGTGACTTCAACACCGTCTGCTGTAATCGGGAGATAGCCGTTAGCGGTGATGATGGCGCTGTAGGCTATAGGTTGATCTTCCGTGCTATAGCGTAGACGACGATCAATCTGGAAGCTCCCGTTAGAGTCCGTAATTGCCAGTGAATATATTTTGTTGGCATTCCAATCGAAGTCGGAGACCGAATACTCCTCGCTGAGGAGGATGATTGTCACCCCCGGAATGCCCTGATCGGTGTTGGCATCCCGAACTTGACCACGCATGAGCACGCCACTGGCCTGTGCGAAGCGGTCAATGGGCAATTGACCGATGCCCACCTGTGCTTGGGCGCTGGCGAGAAGTAAGTTATTGAGCAGGAGTTCGACGGTATAAGTGCCATCAGGAATGGCGGTAGAACTACTTAGGACAGATAGATAATTTTGACCACTTTCCGAGGATGCCCACGGGATGGTTTGTTCGTAGAATTGCTCACCGTCTACCAACCAGCGAAAAGTCCAAAGTGTTCCGGGAGCGATTTGATTCCAATCGAATAGGGCATACAGTATAGGCAAGCGTTCAGAAAAGTTGCTGATAGCAACGGCGCTGATTGCATTCTGTGGTGTTGTGGCCGTTGTGAAGTGCAGGTTGGCAAAAACTTCCGGCAATGCGCCCTGTTGTGCGCCAGCGATTGAAAAATCGGACGTGGCGGCCAGACGATTGCCAATATAGAGTTCAAGGCGATATGCCCCCGGCGGAAGCCCGGTTTGGGATTCGATGCTGGTAGTGGTTGAACCTTCTGCTCCATTGTTCCATGTGGAATTGGTGCGCGTAAATTCGGTTTCATTGAGATACCAGATGGCTGTCCAATCTGTCCCGTCTTCCATGTTGCGGAAGATAAAACGAGCACTGGCTGTATTTCCGCTGGGCAGAACGTATCCATTCCCCAACGGATTGCCGCGTAAATCCAACAGCCCGAACACGATGTCCGAGAAAGTTGGCGTGTTAGGGTCTGATTCCCCGATGACTAAACGGGCTGTTGGCGCAGCAACGCCGTTGGCAAAGAGCGTAAATTCGTAGATGCCGTTGGGCCAAGGCTGACCACTGCTGCCAATGTACCACTGCCCGCGATTGCCACCACTCCAGCGGACAGGCGCTAGGCTGAAGGTGGGGTTGGGGATGCCGTTTGTGGTGACTCGCAACTCGTAGATGGTTTCTGGAGTGAAGTTCTCGTAGTCAAAGAACAAGAACAAACTGTTGCTGCCTGCTGGTAAATTGCGAATGACCGAAACTGGCATTCCGGCTTCATTTACAGACGGGGAGAAGAAAAGGCGTTTGAAGGTAGGTGCGGCAGACGTAACAACCGGAAACGCATCCTGATTAGTTGTCAAATCATCTACGCGGAGTTCTAGAGAAGCACCCCGGAGCAGGGGACGAGCAAAGTTGGATGGGCGAAGGGAGTTGATGAAGCCGCCTACAGGGATACAGATGTCATCCGAATTCACCAACCCATCCTGATTGGTATCCTGAATGGGGGAACAGGATGAATCGGAGGACAGTGGCGCTGTGGTGGGGATACCTACCAATTGCCCCTGCTGGTTGTATGCGCCGCCGCCCGACATCATTCCCGGAATGACTGCGCTAGTTTTCATCCAAGCAGCTTCACTGCTGCGGGGTTCGACCACGAATCCGTTTACCGTGCCGCGCACAACCGCGACAGGGTCATTGCCGATGCCCGGATAACCCACAACGGTTATAGTTTCATCAAGGGTTACTGAGGACGAATCAGCTAGTTCAACAAAAGGTAGGGCGAGCGCCGATGTATCCACTAACCTACCATCTAGCTCTTTGGTGATACGAAGCAGGACTAAGTCTAAACCGGTATCAAACTGCGCGATTTCGGCACGATATTGTGCGATGGGCGGTTCATCTAGCCGCACGCTGAGGGCAATAACGAGTGTTTCGCCGGGGCAATCCGCACTTTGAACTGTGTCGTGGGCATTCGCCAGAATTAGCCCGCTGCGGCTGACGATTGTTCCTGTGCCGGCGCAAGTTACGATGAGGTTATTACCTACATTGCGGGCTTGAAGGATGAACACGGTTGCGCGTTCCAATCGCTCTACATCCAGTGAGACATCTTGCGCGGCCAGTGGAATGCAAATGATGAACATTAACACAAGGCTAATTAGGAGGGTGGGCAGTAGGATGGATAGCTTCATAGGCTAAAACTCAAGGCTCGAAAGGAACCGTTGGAAGATCGCGTAGTTCTGATCGAATTTCTGAGCATCCGACAGGAAGGTGATAATAATGGCCTGACCACGTTTGATGACCAGTACATCTACGCCGCGCACAACAACGGGAACGCTTTCTAGAAAGGGATCGTTGGTCGAATCGGCAAACGTATAGGACATCATCGTGCCTTCGGTTTCATCGGGCATTAGAAACGGGCTAGTGACATCTAGTATTTTATAGGCTGCGAAAGTTTGCGCTCGATTTAAAGTGAGCGAGTCCAAAATAGCGCGTGAAGTGGTTTGTGGGCTGACGGGTTGCACTGCCACTTGAAGGGTTGTCTTGTAGCCGATTTCAGTTGTATTCCGCAAGCGGAACACATAATTGCCGTTACTATCAATCAGCCAGTTGGTGGGATAGGCGGCACGAATACCAGCTTCAGGGTTATTGTAGATGGTGGTAGAGAAAAGGGCGCTGTTCTTCAGGTTGAAGCCTAGAAAGAACCCCAGTATAGCGAAGATGACCAGTAGATAATGATTCCATCGCTGGCGAAAATTGAGTACCAATGGCTGGGTATCTCCAATGTAACCCACGATCAGTTCTCTCGAATAGCGACTGCTTCGCGGGCACGCCGTTCGGAATTGCTATAGAGGAAAGAGACGATCAAGGATGGAATAATCAAAATGACCCCTGAAAACGCTAAACCAAAGAATGAGCGCGGGCTGGCAATTTGAAGCGAAAAAGGGGCATTGACCAGTCCAGACCGAAGCGGAATGGCTGCACCGTTTATCAGGATAGCAAGGGCGAAAGTAATGGTGAGAAAGACCGGGTTAGGGTTGCCGAAGCGAACTTCTGATAGCCCATATCCGACGATTATGCCTGCCGCCAGATTTAGTGCATAGGTTGAGAAGATTCGCAGTGCGATCACATCTAGCGTTGGGTTGCCTTCGGCAATAAAGCGGAGGTTGGCAACGGTCAAAAAGCCAACGGCGCTGGCGGCGCTGTAGGCGACACCATCCAAGCGGGTTTGAAACTGGTCGGGCCAGACCGTGTAGCGGATAACCAAGTATTTGGTCAATTCCTGAACTAAGCCAACGGTGAAAGTGTAGCCGATGATGCGCTCGATGGCGGTGGACAGCGGTAACCAGCGATCTACTTGCAGCAAATCGCTGATGAGTGGTAGCGCGACACCGTTGGCTGTAAGTGCGGTTATCACAACTACCATCAACAACTTGGACCTAGGGCGGGATGCAAGCCGTTCTGCGAATAATGAAAACACCAACCATAAAAGCAGGGGAAATAGGGCGAGACCGATACGAAGGATGGGCTGTAAACTTGCAGGTATGGTCGCTCCAAAAATGGCGACAAAGACATATAGCGCAGAAGTTACGAAGAAAAGTATCGTGCTTTCGATGACTATACTTCGCCATTCACGGCGATACGCATAGATTTCATCATTACTTTCCGGCGCGAGTAGAAATCCAGTTCCGCTTGTTGTCATACATTCCGAATCTGTACATTGATGAGTATACTCGCCAATGCTAACGCATCCGATTGTGAGCGAAAAGATGCAAAACGATTTGTGGATTGTGCGAACGGTAGCACTCCTACTTATGTTCATTGGTTTGATCGGCTGTACGAACTCATCGTCG
>CAIVEA010000152.1 GCA_903904765.1 uncultured Chloroflexota bacterium | reverse complement strand
CCGGAAGCCCTGCGGTGGGGCACGAGATCGTTGCGCCTGAACTGAAGTTCATGGTGAAGGTTGGCGTGGTGGCAGATAACTATGCTGCGCTGCGTAGTGCGACTATCGTGGCTGCCCGTGTGAGCAAATTGCAGGACAAACTCGGCACACTGGAAGTCGGTAAAGAGGCTGATGTGATCGTGGTAGCAGGGAATCCGTTGGCTGATCTGGATGCGCTCAACCATGTTCAGATGACCTTTATCGCCGGGAAGCGCATGTTGAGCGTTGGCTAGGCTTCATTCGAACAGGGACAGTGAAGTTTCTTCGATGTCCCTGACAGAGTGATGGAACGAAATATGGCGAATGTCATCCGTCGCTGGTTAGCGCCTGTGCGAAATAGCCGCGTCAGCCACTTTATGCTGTTCAGCGCGATCTTTCATATCGGATTGTTCGGGATCACAGATGTGATCCTGAATTTCTATTTCACCAGTCTCGGTCATTCCGCCGAAACTATCGGTATGTTGCAGTCGCTTCCGCGCATTGGCGGGTTAGTCGTCAGTTTGCCAGTGGGCATAATCGCCACACGCTTCGGCCCGTATCGCATCATCCTGTATTCCACTGTTGGCATCGCGGCGGCGCTTATTTTGCCGTTAGCTTTGCCCGCCTTACCAGCGCTGGCGGTCAGCCGCTTTTTGATCGGGCTGTTCTACGGTGGTCAACAGATTGCTACGAACCCTTTCATGGGTAATCTGGTCACTTCCGATCAGCAACCATTCTTGTTTTCATATCATAACGTCATCACCATGTTGGCCACCGCCTTCGGTAGTTTTGTAGGTGGCTTTTTGCCCATGTTGGCGGTTAGTCTGTTGGGGTTGCCGCCTGCACAGGACTCTGCTCATTCCACTGCTGCTTATGCGGCCGCTTTGTTAACGGGGATGATCGTCGTGCTGTTCTGCTTGCCACCACTGTTCAAAGTATCCGATTCGTCAGTGGCAATAGCTGCCACACATACAAGCCAGAAACTGCGATCATTCCCGTGGTTGCGGCTCTTGCTCATGGCAACCCCCATGCTGTTCTTCGGGTTTACCGGCGGACTGACCTTCCCGTTTTACAATCTGTTTTTTCGTGAAACATTCGCGGTGAGTGATGCAGTCGTGGGTACTATTCTTGGCATTGGTTGGATTGGCATGGGGATTGTTCCGTTGGTCAATCCCTATTTGGATAGGCGTTTCGGGCGTGCGGCGGCGCTGTTCATCACGCTTACGACAGCGGCGGTAGCTTTCTTCGCGCTCAGCTTTGCGCCTACGCTGCCGTTGAGTGTGGTTGCGTTCGTCATCGCCTGTTCAGCGCGGAATACCATGCAACCGCTGTTTCAACCGTTGGTCATGGCGAATCTGCCCGCCCATATTCATAATATGGCGAGCAGCGTTGGGTTTGTGGTCTGGAATATGGGCTGGTTTTTCGCCACCAGCCTCAGCGGTTTTCTAAAAGCCGCGCAAGGTTTCGATTTTATCATGCAAGTGGTTGCGGTCGGTGTTCTGCTGACTGGGGTCAGTGTGATGCTGGTTTTTCGCCAGCCTGCGCTCACCACTTCTTCTATACAAGAGGTGCCGATATGAATAGCAAAATCACGGGTATTTTCAACATCCTTGCCACACCGTTTATGCCTGATCTGGCGGTGGATTGGGACAGTCTGCGCCGTCTGGTCAATTTCCAACTGGAGATGGGGGCGTATGGCCTGACTATCCTCGGTGTGCTGGGTGAGGCTGCCAAGATGAGTGTGGATGAGCGCCGTCAGGTGATGGATACCGTCCTCGAAACCGTTGGCGGGCGTGTTCCGGTGGTGGTGGGGACGAGTCACGAGGACACGACCACTTGCATCGCGCTCAGTCAGGCGGCGTTTGCGGCAGGGGCAGCCGGGGTGATGATTGCGCCGCCGCGTCTAACCGCACCGACGGATGACAAAGTGCTGGCACTCTATAGCCAGATTGCTGAGCAGGTGACGCAGCCGATTGTGGTGCAGGACTTCCCGCCCGTGAACGGCGTTATCATGTCTGCTGATCTCCTGACCACCATTGCCGAGCGTATCCCCAATGCTCGTTACCTGAAACTGGAAGACCCGCCGCTGATGGAGAAGATTGGCGCAATCCGTGCCCGCACCGATAAGTTCGAGATATTCGGTGGGCTGGGTGGCATGTTCCTGCTGGAAGAACTGGGGCGCGGTGCGTCTGGCACGATGACGGGCTTTGCTTTCACCGAGATTCTGGTGGGAGTGTTCAAAGCGTGGCAAGCAGGCAACAAGGCCGAAGCCGAACGCATCTTTGACCATTACCTGCCGCTGATCCGCTATGAGAATCAGCCGGTGATTAACCTCACCATTCGCAAGGAACTGCTGCGCCGT
>CAIVEA010000151.1 GCA_903904765.1 uncultured Chloroflexota bacterium | reverse complement strand
GATTGGCGTACAGGTTCAGCCCGCCGATGTGAAAGGTGGGCAGCACCACATAGAACAGGCTGTCATGGTTCAGGCCGGAGGGCGTGGTGATGTTGACCGCATTCCACAGCATCATGCCGTGCGTAATCAGCACCCCTTTGGGGCGGCCAGTCGTCCCCGCCGTATACATAATCATCATCGGGTCGTCATGCGCGGCATAGAAATCCATCCCCACGCGCACGGTACTGCTGGTGAGGGCGCTCTCGTAAGCAGGCGCATCGTCAGCCGGGGCAGCATCGAAATCAATCCGCAGGCGATGAACCAGCGGGGCGGTCAGTAATGGCTTCACGCGCTCCGCAAACTCGCCATCATAGACGAGGCCAATCGCGCCGGAGTCCTGCAAGATGAAACTCAATTCCTGCTCCGCCAGCCGCCAGTTCAGCGGTAGCATGAGCGCGCCCAGCTTCATGCAAGCGTATTGAAATTCAAAATACTCGGTAGAGTTCTTGGCGAGGATGGCGAGGCGATCACCGGCCTTTGCGCCCCACGCGCCGCGCAGGTAGCCCGCCAACCGTTCGGCGCGTTCGTTCATCTGCGCGTAGGTGAAGCGCCGTCCGGTAGCCTGATCCACCATCGCCAGTTTTTCCGGCGTGCGATCCGCATGAAAGGCAATCCAGTCCGCAGCGAGAATCGTCATAATGCACTCATCCCCAGCGCAGCGCCACTGCGCTCCACGTATAGCCCGTGCCAGCGCCCGCCAGCACCACCAGATCACCCGGTTGGATTTTGCCCTGTGCCAGCCCCAGTTCCAGCGCAAGAACTTGATCTACGCTCTGCACATGCCCGTAATGATCGAGATACACCGATTGTTCCGGCGCAAGTCCCACCGCCGCCAGAATTTCGTGATAGAAGGATTTTTTCATGTGGGTGATGCCGAGGAAACGCACATCCGCCAGCGCCGCGCCGCTTTGCTCGACGGCCTCACGGATGACGCGCACAAAATTCGCCAGCGACACCTGACCCAGCCGTTCCGCCATGTATTCGCCGTCGGTGACATCCAGCCGCCCCGCCACTTCGCCCACCACCCGCGCTTGGTCGTCGCCCACCGCTGCGTCCGTCAGGATGACCGCTTCCGACAGGCTGCCATCGGTGATGGCCGATGCGCCCAGAATCAGGTTGTGCGCCGCGCCGCGCTGGAGCAGCATCGCCCCGCCGCCAGCGCCGAAGTTGAACATGAAGCGCGAACGCTCGTTGCGGAAGTTGATGAGGTCGTTTTCGCGGCTGCCCGCCGCCAGCAGCACGTATTCCAGACGGGGGTCGGCCTGCATCATGGCGCGGGCAGTGTGGAGCGCAATCGGCGCACCCGCACACAGCGCGTACATCTCGAAGGCATAAGCCTCCGTTGCGCCGATGTTATGCATGATCTTGGCGGCGGCGTTCCACACGATGTGATCTTTGTGTTCGCTGCCGTGCGAGATGACCAGCCCGATGCGGCGCGGATCAATGCCAGCCTGCGCGATGGCCTTGTGCGCGGCGGCGGAAGCCATGCCGGTGACGGTATCCGCCGGGCCCGCCACATGCCGCTGGACAATGCCCATCTTCTGGCGCAAGACAGCTTCGGGGATGCCCGTCAGCGGCGCGAGGTCGGCAGCCGTTTGCACTGCGGGCGGGAAATGAGTTGCAAAACCTGCAATTCCGATTGGAAAAACCATTTCAAGCGTTCTCGATAACAAATTCTTTAGGGGTGACGACAGCAAAAAGAGTATGAAATGCCGCCACATTCATACAGTATGCGAAGATTTGCATAGGCTGTATAGCGGCACAAACGAATTGGTTTTGAAGTAAACAAACCACGAAATAATCAAAAGCTGATTGGATGCAGCCTTTAGCGCAGACCGGGCAGCACGTCCGCACGCAGCCATGCCAGTGTCCGTTCGCGGGCGGTGGCTTCATCTACGATAGGCGTGTAACCCAGTTCGGTGCGGGCACGTTCCCCGGTGAACCAGAAATCCACACCCACGCTGCGGGCGACATAGCGCGTAATCAGTGGACGAACGGTTTTATCGGAGGGCATCAGCCGCCAGCGCCACTCCAGCAAGTGCGCTACCCCGTCTATCAACGGTTGGGGAATATTGCGGCGGGGCTGGTCGAAACCCAGTGCTTGCAAAAAGGGTGTGAAGAAGTCGAAAAAATTCTGCGGGGGAAAGTCGGTGATGAAATAGGCGCGTCCGGCGGCGGTGTCATGCGCCAGAATGTCCGCCGCGCATAGATGAGCATGCGCCACATTTTCCACATACACATGGCTGAAGCGCGAGCGCGGATTGCCCATCCGCATCATGCGGCCTGCCGCCACTTCACGGATGATGGCCGGGAAACGGTGCTGGTCACGCGGGCCATAGATTCCGCAGGGGCGCAGCGCACAGGTCAACATGCCACCCACACCATTCGCTTGCAAAACGATCTGTTCAGCCAGCGTTTTGGTTTCGCCGTAGAAATCGAGATGCTGCTGTGCATAGGGCAGCGATTCGTCGCCGCCGCTGATGGGCGACCCATCAAACACCACATCCTGCGAACTGGTGTAAATCAGACGCTTCACGCCGGCCTGTTGCGCCGCTGTCAGCAGATTCTGCGTTCCCTGCACATTCACTGCATACAGGATGGGAGGCTTGCCTAACTGCACATTCACCGCCGAGGCACAATGAAATACCGTATCCACGCCGATCACCGCCGCCGCAACCTGTGCCGGATCACGCAGATCACCCACAACGGACTCGACCCGCGCATCAGGGTGGGGACGCAGATCGAATATACGCACCCGTTCCCCGCGTGCCAGCAATTGTTCCACCAGCGCCCAGCCCAACATCCCCAGCCCGCCCGTGACCAGATGCACCATGCTCATCCCTTTTGCGATCCTGTTCAGCCCCAACATCATCTTACGTGAAAGCACCCCATCCCCCTGCGGGTTCTCACAGTTTATTCATTCCCTCCACCTTATCGCTTCAATATTTCACGCAATCTTATGCTAAACTACCCTCT
>CAIVEA010000150.1 GCA_903904765.1 uncultured Chloroflexota bacterium | reverse complement strand
GGGCGCATGGATCGGGAAGGTCACATCTTGCAGCATCATGGCGTTCCGACGGCTGCCACTGCTGGCCCGGAAGTCGTCATCGGACAGATGGTTGAACTGGTGGAGCAGGTACTCAAAGACGTAGACCGTTCGCAGATCGAGGGCATCGGCGTGGGTTCCCCCGGCCCTCTAGACCCCTACACGGGTATCGTGTTTCGTGCGCCCAACCTGAAGGGGTGGCTGAATGTGCCGCTGCGGGCGATGCTAGAGGAGCGCACCGATTTGCGCGTAGTCATCGGCAACGACGGCAACGCCGCCGCGTTGGGTGAATGGCACATGGGCAGCGGCAAAGGCTGCCGCGATTTCATCTACATCGGGCTAGGCACGGGCATCGGCGGCGGGATCATCACCAACGGGCAACTGCTGCTGGGGCGCAAAGGGCTGGCGGGTGAAGTTGGCCACATTCAGATCGAAGGCAGCGGGCCGGTTTGTGGTTGCGGGCAGGTGGGCTGCTGGGAGGCGTTCGCTTCGGGCGTTAACTTTGCCCGCTGGGCGACGGAAACGCTGCAATCCCAACCGGAGTCGGTGCTGCACGCCAAAGCGACCGCCGGCAAAGTGTCCCCCGCCGATATTTTCGCGGCAGCGGTGCAGGGGGATGCCCCCGCGCTGGATTGCGTCCGCCGCGAAGGGGAGTACATCGGGCGCGGGCTGGTGAGCATGCTGCACCTGTTTTCGCCGGAACGAATCACCCTCGGCGGCGGTGTGGCGGCGGGCGCGGCGCTGTTGGAGCCGCACGTGCGTCGCGTGATCGAAACACAGGCGATGGAGCCGTTCCGCGATGTCGAGATCGTCTACGCCCATCATGGTGAACATGCCGGTGTGATTGGCGCGGCTGCGCTCTTATTGAGCTGACCCCGAAAGGACTCTATACAGATGATCGAGAAAGACTCCCGCCTGCTGCGAATCGGTGTGGTGGGCGCTGGCCCTATCGCGCAGGCCGCCCATTTCGAGTCCTGCCGCCGTGCCCGTAATGCCGAACTGTACGCCATGTGTGACCTCGCGCCGGATTTGCTGGAGCGCATGGTGGGCATTCATCAGCCCCGCGTGACTTACACCGACTACAACGCTATGCTGACCGACCCGCAGGTGGAAGCCGTCATTGTCGCCACCGCCGATCAATTTCACGCGACGATGGCGCAGGCGGCATTGGCGGCGGGCAAGCATGTGCTGGTCGAGAAGCCGCTGGCGGTGAGCGTGGAGGAGTGCGAGGCATTGCGAACCGCTGTTCAGCAGTCGGGCAAGGTGCTTCAGGTGGGGACGATGAAACGTTTCGACCCCGGTATCGCCTTCGCGCACCAGTTCATCAAGGAAGAAATCGGGGAGATTCTGGCGCTCAAAGCGTGGTATTGCGATAATACCTACCGCTACACCGAAACCGACAACCTCCAGCCCATCCCCATTACCAGCGCCAATATCCGCCGTCCGGCGGGCAACCCGAAGGCCAACAAACGCCGCTACTACCTGCTCGGTCACGCCAGCCATCTTGTGGACACGGCGCGTTTCCTCGGCGGCGACATCCTGCGCTTGCAGGCCAAGCAGGTCGAAAAGTTCGGCGCGTACTGCTGGTTCGTGGCGGTGGAATTCGCCAATGGCAGCGTCGGTCATCTCGATCTCACCCTCGCGGTACGCATGGACTGGCACGAAGGCTTCCAGATTTACG
>CAIVEA010000149.1 GCA_903904765.1 uncultured Chloroflexota bacterium | reverse complement strand
CTTCTTTACCGCCAAACACACCAAAGACATCAATGTGCCGACGACGACCTGGCCTGTCACGTCCCGTGAACTGGCAGTCATGTTATCGCCACTGGGCTATCGCAAACTGTCGGCAACCGACGGCATCCTGCGCGGCGAGGCGGTGGGTGCTTCTTATCCCGTCTTCCATAACTCGTGGCGCGACAAGCGTGCTACACATGAAATCTGGGTGGGCGTGTCGGGGTTTGGCAAGACCTTCGGACTGAACTGCTACCTGACACGGGAATACGCCGAAAACGGCATTCCGTTTGATCTGCTCGAACCGATGGGACATGGCAAGCATATCGCCGATGCCTTTGGCTTGCCCTGGTATGTGATGAGCGCCAAAGCAAGCAAACTCAATCCGCAGGATGTGATGTTCCCCACCCTCATCGAGCAGGTCAGCCACGTCACGCGCATCTACGAGACGGTGCTGGGGCGCACACTGTCGGGCGCACAGCGCGAGAACCTCGAACGCGGCTTGCTGGGTGAGGCGCTGGAAATCCTGTATCGCGGCTTCCCCGACCTGAACAAGGTGTCACCCGAACTCGCCCCGACCTGCGATGTGGTCTGCGATGTGCTGTCTGGTTTAGGTGATAAGGAAGCCACCAAACCCATCGCCAAAAATCTGGCGGATGAAATCGCCGGACTCTGTACTGGTAGCGGGCCATGGGCTGAATTCCTCAACGGCGCGACCAACGTGGATTTGTCACGCGGCGGCAGGCAGCAAATTGAACCGCGTGTCTTCAGCTTCCACGAACTGGAAAGCGACCCGATCTTGCAGGCGCTGGCATACACGCAGGTATTGTCCGCGATACGTCGTGACAGCCTGATCGACGAACAGCCGCGCATCATCGCGGTGGATGAAGTCTACCGCCTGATGCGGCATCCGTCGCTGCTGGATTTTCTGATTGAAGCGGCGAAGACCTTCCGCACGCGACGCAAAAAGCTGGTCTGTGTGGATCAACACAACTCGATCTTTTTGCAGGGGAAAGCCCGGCTGGTGTTCGAGAACTGCCCCATTCGCGTGGTCTTCTCGCAGCGGCAGGGCATGAATGTCTTCCATGAGGATGCCGCTTTCCAGCACCTCAACCAGCAGCACCGCGACATCATCGCCGCGCTGCCACGCTTTCACTACGTTCTTGACATTCAAGACGAAGGTCTCTGGTACTTGTACAACCGCCCGGCGGCGGGAGAGATCGCCCGCTTCCAAACGACATAGCCGTTAGCAGTTAGCTCAAGGCTAATCGCTAACTGCTCAAAGCCAAATGCTAAGAGCTGAGGAAATGAAATGTCCAAACGAAACACAGGAGAAACTCATCCGTTTCAGGCGCTCGAAGAAGAGGCGTACCACGCCTTCCGCGAGTGGCCGGTCTGGTTGGTTCTCAGAGAGCGTGAACTGGATGCCCATCTCACGGCGCAGCGCCCGCCAGATGCTGCGAACACTGGCGCAAAATCTGAGCAGCAGCGCCGCCATCCGGCGCTGGATCAAGGAGGCAAGTAACACATGAAACTGGTGATTGTTGAATCCCCGGCGAAGTCTAAAAAGATCGCCGGATTTCTGGGGCAGGGCTGGCGGGTGGAGGCGTGTCTGGGACACGTCCGTGACCTGCCCGAAGCGGAACTGGGGGTGGAAGTCGCCGCTGATTTTCGCCCAACGTATGAAGTTTTGCCCGGCAAAGGCAATGTAGTGAAAAAACTGCTGAAGGCGATTAAGGATGCTGAAGCGGTCTACGTTGCCACCGACCCGGATCGGGAAGGGGAAGCCATTGCCTGGCATCTGCTGAAGCTGGCGAACGTGCCGAAGGATAAGCCCGTCTATCGGGCGTTGTTCCACGCCATCACCAAAGATGCCGTGCGCGAAGCCGTCGCTCATCCGCGTGCGCTGGACGTGAATCTGGTCGAAGCGCAGCAGGCGCGGCGGATCGTAGACCGGCTGGTGGGCTATCTGGCTTCCCCGCTGGCAGCGAAGGCGCTGGACGGCAAGTTCTCTGCGGGTCGTGTTCAAAGTGTCTGCCTGCGGTTGGTGGTGGAGCGTGAGCGCGAGATCGAAACCTTCAAGCCAGAAACGTACTGGACGCTGGCACTTAAACTGCTGGCTGATGGTACGGCGTTCACGGCGAAACTGCACCGCGTCAAAGGCGCGGACAGTACCTTCAAGACCCGCGAACCGCTGGACAAACTCGTGACCCTCATTCAGGCGGCACAGGTGTGGGTGGGCAAAGCGGGACGCACGTCCAAAGCCCGTAATCCGCTGCCGCCTTTCACCACCTCATCGTTGCAACAGGCAGCCTCGAAGGGTCTGGGGCTGTCACCGGATAAAACAATGGCGCTGGCGCAGACTCTCTACGAGCAGGGTTGGATTACGTATATGCGGACGGATGGCGTTTCCATCGCGCCCGAAGCGCAAACCGCGGCACGCGACTACATTGCCCGTGAGCATGGGGCGGATTATCTGCCGCCTGAGCCACCAACCTATACCGTGAAAACGGCGAACGCGCAGGAGGCGCATGAAGCCATCCGTCCGACAGACGCGAACCGCTTACCTAAAGATGTGGAGGGTGAGGGTGCAGCGCTGTACGCCCTGATCTGGAAACGCTTCATCGCCTCACAGATGCAGCCTGCCCTCTACACCGTCACTGGCGCAGTCATCTACGCGGGCAAAGCGCAGGGTCAGCCGTTCCCAATGGAATTTCGGGCACAGGGACGTTCGCTGCTGTTCGACGGCTTCCTCAAGGTCTACGAAGAACCTGCCGATGAGGGCGAGGAAGGCAATGAGGAAACTGGGACGCTTCCGCCGCTGAAAGACAACCAGCTTCTTCAATTGATCGTGCCGCAGGTGGCAGACCATCAAACGCGCTCCCCCGCCCGCTACACCGAAGCAGCGCTGGTGCAGGCGCTCGAACAGCGGGGCATCGGTAGACCTTCAACCTACGCCAGCATGGTCAAGCACATACAGCAGTCGCTGGAATTTGCGTCTCCTGCTTGAATTCTTCCGTGTCCTGCCAGCGAACGTGCTTGCTGTATTTGCGCTGTCCGGTGTAGCCCGCGAACCAACGTCCAGCCCCGAAATGATAGGCGTAACGTTCCTGAAGGTTGCGCCACGTCACTCCATCGAACGCTTTCAGTAAATCCACCT
>CAIVEA010000148.1 GCA_903904765.1 uncultured Chloroflexota bacterium | reverse complement strand
TCGTTGACCGCGTTCACCGTGATGCTCACCGTCGCCAGCACGCAGCCCATGTCCGCATCGCAGACGCGATACTTGAAGCTGTCGCCACCGAAGAAGTTAGGCAGCGGGGTGTAGGTCAGGTTGGGCGCATCACCACTCAGCACGCCGCTGGTGGGCGGAACGAGCGTGTAGGTCAGCACCGGGCTATCCACATCCGCAGCGTTCAGCACAAACGACACGGGGGTATCTTCGTTGGTCGTCACCGACTGGTCAGCGGCCACCGGCGGGTCATTGACCGGGTTGACAGTGATGCTCACCGCGCCCGACGCACATGCACCCTGCGGATCGCACACCTGATAACCGAAGCCATCGCCGCCGTTGAAGTTGGCGTTGGGCGTGTACAGCAGCGCGGGCGCAGTCCCACTCAGAACGCCCTGCGAAGGCGCGGTCAGCGTGTAGGTCAGCACCGCATCATCCACATCTAGCGCCACCAGTGTGATCGCCGTCGCTGTATCTTCGTCCGTCGCCACCGACTGATTGCTAGTGGTGGGCGGGTCGTTCACCGGGGTAATGGTGATGCTCACCACTGCCGTCGCACAAGCACCCTTGCTATCGCACACCTGATAGCTGAAGCTGTCGCTGCCATTCAGGTTGGCGTTGGGCGTGTAGGTCAAGGCCGGCGCAACGCCGCTGAGAACACCCTTGGTCGGCGCGGTCAGCGTGTAAACCAGCGAGTCGCCCGCATCCACATCGGCGGCGGTCAGCGTGAAAGCCACCGCTGTATCTTCATTCGTCGTCACCGTCTGGGCGCTGGCCGTCGGCGCATGATTGATGCTGCATGCGAACGGCGCGAGCGACGTGGCGTTAATCGGCATATTGCCGGACTTGTTCTGCACGATCAGCGGCGGGTGTACCCCGTCGAACGACACGCCGAAGGGCTGCGTGGCGCATACCGCTGCCAGTGAACTGAAAATCGGGGCGGCGAAGGACGTGCCTGCACCGTAGGTATTCGCGCCGAGGACGTAGAACAGCGGATAGCCTGCGCCCGGAGCGAGGATGTTGCCGTACTGCGAGAACGACCACATATTGTCGGTGTTATCCAGCGTCGCGCCAGTGGCGATGAACTCCGGCCATGCTGCCGGAGACAGCGGGTTCGTCCCCAGCCACGGGCGATAGTTACCGGACGAAGCCACCGGAATGTGCTGTTCCGGCTGGGCGCGGTTGGCGCTCAACGCCAACTTCTGCTGCATATAGCCGCGCAGTGGTTGCAGGTTGGGATCGTTCGTCACCATCTGCGTCAGCGACAGGATACGCGCTGCCAGTTGGCTGGACGACAGGCCGTTCTTCACCATCTGATCGGCAATACCGATACCGTTATCCGTCGGGCATGGCGGCAGCGAAGTGGTCGCCGTAGCGGATGCGCCGTTCAGCGTCCAGACCAGACTGCCACCCGTGAAATTCACGCTAAACACATTGGTATGCGTCCCCGCGAGGAAGGTGATGGTCTGACCGCTATCGGTGGGCGTGGGTGTGAACTTATTGCTACCGCCTGTGCGAGCGATGATCGCCACACTATTCGCGTTGGGGTTGACGTATCCGAAACGCGCTGTGTAACCGCCCGCCGGATTGATCGCCACGCATTCCGCAACCGGAGTCACGGCTTTGGTGGGGTTGATAGGAATAGATGCACAGGGGGTCGAATTTTTGTTGGCTGTAACAGTACGCAGCACGCCATCCGGCCCGACCAAACGCCATGTGAGATCGCTGCCGTTGAAATCCACCTTGAAGGCATTACGCTGCCGTCCAGCTTCAAACAGGCGCGGTTGCCCCTGATCTTGCGAGGTGCGTTCGGAGAAGTTGTTGGAATTGCTGACGGGGATGTTCACACTGGCGTTGTTATCGTTCTGATAACCGAAAAACACCGTGTATTTGTTGTTCGCCACCGATACGCATTCCACAATCGGGGTAACAGCCTTCGGCACGGATTGCGTCTGGTTAGCCTGTTTGACCTGCGTCACCAACTGATGGAAGTCGAAGGCCGGAATGCCCGCAGCGGGGTTGCCCGGATCGGCGCAGGCGATCAGCCCGAAGCTGAAGTTATACACGAAATGCGTCACACCCTTGCTGGCACGCAGGCTGGCAGTGGTGCTTTCCAGCACCGGAACCAGATTGTCGGTTTCGTAGTTCACGCCGCCCGCGCTGATGTCCACCGGAACAATCCAGATATTCAGATCAGGTTCGAGCGCGTTGTTCGCAGCGATGATCGAGTCCAGCACAGCCGCGATCACTTCACCACCATGCGATTTGGGCAACGCGATATTACGGAAATCACTGGCACGCCCCACCGGAGTCGGGAAGGCGTAACCGGCGAAATCATCCACGACCAGAATGGCCGTCGGAATGGTGTTGAAGCGATCCGCCCCATTGAAGAAGGGCAGACGATCCAGCAGCCACTTGCCGGGTGTGACCGGGTTGGCCTGAATTTCCGCCACCACCCCGGCCTGACCGGAGAGCGAGAAGCCCTGTCCACTCAGCGAGAAACCTTGCCCGCTGAGCGAGAAGCCCTGTCCCGACAGGGTAAAGCCCTGACCGGAGAGCGAGAAGCCTTGCCCGGAAAGCGAAAAACCCTGACCACTGAGCATTTCCGGTGTCAGGATACAGCTATCAATCGGTGATGTTTGTGCTGCGACTTGTGCTACCGAACCCGATGCAAAAAGCGTCAGGAAGGCCACAACCGATACCAGAAATGAGATTATTTTCCTGAACTGAAACGGTATGCCAATGAACATAGATCCCCCCGGAACTCATCATATTGGCTTTACGGACACCTACTTAAACTGC
>CAIVEA010000147.1 GCA_903904765.1 uncultured Chloroflexota bacterium | reverse complement strand
TCGTCCCGATCAAGCGGACGGCTGTAAAGTTGTTGACTGCTACCCGTCATCCAAGGCTGTGCAGGCGTGGCGGAGGGCATCGGTTGGCCGGGAACAGCTTGTTGATTATACGCAGGGTTTCCCTCGGCAATCTGCCCGAATGGGGATGGCACGGCAGGCCGATTATACGCGGGCTGCTGTGGCGCGTTCGGCGCGACATTGTATCGTTGTGTCGGGTCAAGCGGATATGGTACATTCTGATTCGGCGTAGACGGGAAAGCAGGCTGTCCCTGTTGCGTGAACGGCATCGGCGGCGGAGGCTGTGCTTGCGTAAATGGTAATGGCGGTGGAGGGGGCGGTTGCTGCCCTTGTTGTGTAAACGGTAGCGGAGAAGGTTGCGGTGGCGCAAACGGAGACGGTGCAGCAGGCTGCTGTCCGTAATTCGGCGCGGCATTTGGCATCGTCTGCTCACGTCCCCGGCTGCGGTAGCCTTCCAGCACCTGCCCCAGTTGGTCAGCCGTGCGATAGCGCGTTAACGGTTCTTTGCTCATCACCTTGTAGATGATTTGCGCTAGCGTTTCCGGCACAGCCGGATTCAGTTCTGTCACCATTGGAATACGTTCTCGAATATGCGCCAGCGCCAGTTGCTGCTGGTCAGCTCCGGTATACGGTAGCCGACCCGTTAGCATTTCAAACAGCACAATCCCAATCGAATACACATCGGATGCCGGAGTTGGCTTTTCGCCCCGCGCTTGTTCCGGCGCGAAGTAGTGCGGACTCCCCCATACCACGGCAGCCCGTTCCGCCTGCGGTTGCGTATCGCTGAAGGCTTGTGCAATACCGAAGTCCGTCACCTTTACAACATCGCCTTTGGTCACGAGGATGTTCTGTGGTTTCACATCCGCATGAACGAGGCCAGCGCGGTGAGCATACCCGATGCCCGCACAAATCTGGATCGCCAGCTTGAGGGCGCGTTCCACAGTCAGAACGCCTTCCGTTTTAATGATCTTCTTCAGATCTTGCCCTTCCACGAATTCCATCACGATGAAATGCGTTGGACCTTCGTTGCCCACATCGTACACCGTGACAATATTCGGGTGCATCAGATTCGCGGCACTCTTCGCCTCATTTCGGAAACGCACCAAAAACGCCGGGTCGTTCGTCAGGCTAGGTCGCAAGATTTTAACCGCAACCGTCCGGCTCAATTCCGGGTCAATCGCTTTGTAAATCACCGCCATACCGCCCGAACCCTGCTGGGCAACCAGACGATAGCGGTTTTTCAAAATAGTTTCGTTCGGATTATTCGCCATGAGCCATCCAATTCTCTATCACGGCGCTCGCCTTACGGCCTCATTAAAGGATCGAACAACCGCCGATATTCTAACAAGGCTCCGCGATCTGTCATAGCAGCAATATAATCAGCGGCCACCCGTCGCATATCTTTGTCGTTCAGTTGTGCTTGATATTCCGGTGGTAATTGACGCGGGTCGCGCACAAAACTGTTGAATAGTTCGCTTATGAATTGCTCAGCGCGTCTTGCCATACGTACTACCCGGAAATGGCTATACATATTTTGGAACAGGAAATCTTTTGCTAACTGGTTAGCTGTGGTTAGATTATCACTATGCGAAACCAGTTGTTCGGAATGAAGTTGCACAGCATCGCTATTCGCAGGTTGCAGAGCCGTCAACCGCTGCATCGTCGTTTGCAGCACATCATCCACTTGCAGCCCCACCCATTCTCGAATAAGTGCATGGCGCATAGTTTCATCTAGCCGTCCACCGCGCCATCCGGTTTGTTCGGCAGCCTGCTGCCATAACTCCAGCACCTGCAAATCCTCAACCTCGATCAGCCCCGCAGCCAACCCATCATCCAGATCATGCGCGTTGTAAGCCAATTCGTCCGACACATTCGCAATCTGC
>CAIVEA010000146.1 GCA_903904765.1 uncultured Chloroflexota bacterium | reverse complement strand
GCAGCGGGGTCGTCACCGGATACAGCATATCGCCCACCATGCGGCGATAGTTCAAATCCCCCTTGAGAATCACCAGCGCCGCATGTGAGAACACCTCATGCAGCGCCGGACTCAGCGCCGACAGCGGCAAACTGCTATTCCAGAACCCGTTCGGAATCACTCGAATCCGCCCCGCATCGAACGCGGCCAGCAACCGTGCCGACAGCGCCGCCGCCTCGCCACCCCGCGCCGCCATCTGCCGCACCATCGTGAACCAGTCCGAGGGCAGCGCATCGCTCACGAACATCGGATGTACCTTGACATGGAACGTCACCTGCGTCCGCGCATCATCCAGCAGCGCATCGCACAACGCCAGATCAAGCGCCAGTTCAGTCCCCGTATTATCCGCCACAATATGCACTTCACCGCCCGAACGCGCCAGCAGATGTTCCACCACCGCCGCACTGTCGTCGGTCAGCAGGTCATGGTGGCTGCCATCTGTCCCCCGCGCCAGCGAAGCCGCGAAACTCAAATCAATCCGGTTGCCCCACAGGTCAAGATGCAACAGCGCATGCAGTCGTTCCGCCCGCTTTTGAGAGCGCAAATCCAGCGCCTCCTCCAACCGCTGCCACAGCGCCGGACTACCCACTTCGGCGTTTTTCTGCGGCGCGAACAGATCGCGTCCGGTTTCCCACCAGCGAGTCGCCCCCACCAGCAACCGGTAAAAATACACTTCCGCATAGAACCAATCCGTCTGCAACCACGACTGCCCCGCATGCGCCGCGCTGGCATCCTTCCACCAAGCATGATCGGGCGCAATCGGGTCAATCGGCGGCATCACCTGATCGGACTCAATCGCCGCCGCCAGCGCTTCCACCGCAATTTGCACGGCAGGCGGGTAATCGGGATTCAAGACGAGTACCTCACGCGCAGTCGCCGGCACGCGCACCTGCATCGTATGATGGGCAAATGAGTTAGAAACATCAGTGCGAACCATCGCAGGCATAACATTCGTTCCTTTATCCAGCATCATGTAAAAACTGCTCATGATAGTACCGCTTGTTCGCAATTTCCCCTACCTCAGCCACAAATCGGCTATCCACACAGCTTGCCAGAAATCTCGCATACACGGTTATAATTTGCGTGTTATCCCTCCTTCGCTGCCTCACCCAAAATAATGGAGTTTCCGTTCATGATTGAATCGCGCTTAACCGTCCACACCAGCAAACCGATAGGGACGATTTCGCCCCGTCTGTACGGACATTTTGCCGAGCATCTAGGCCGCTGCTGCTACGATGGCCTGTGGCTTGGTACACAGCAAACCGCCATCCCCACCTATGGAGGTTTCCGCAAAGACGTGGTGGACGCGCTCAAAGCCATGCCTGTACCCATGCTACGTTGGCCGGGCGGTTGCTATGCCGACCACTATCACTGGCGCGACGGCATCGGTGCGCCCGACAAGCGTATCCGCCGCTTGGGGTTGTCCTGCGGTCTGACCGTCGAAGATGACAACACCCTCGGCACACACGAATTTATCGCCCTGTGCCGTTTGCTCGGGGCAGAACCCTACTTCGCTGGGAACATGGGCAGCGGGTCACCACAGGAATTGTGCGACTGGGTGGAATACTGCAATAGTTCTCTCAACACCACCCTCGCCGCCGAACGGGTTGCAAACGGCTCGAAACAACCCTTCGGCGTGACGTTGTGGGGCGTGGGTAACGAGAATTGGGGCTGCGGCGGCAACTACGATGCCGAAAGCTATGCCCGTGAATACCGCCGCTATGCCACCATGCTGCGCCATGTGGACTCCAGCATTGAGCTTGTGGCCTGCGGTCATGATGATGCGTGGAATCAGCAGTTCATTCAGACCAACCAGCGTCATCTGGCGCTCACCGATCATTTCTCCATCCACCGCTACTGGATCAATGGCGGACCCGAACTGGACTTCACACCGGAGCAGTATTACACGCTGCTGGCAGAAGCCCACGACACCGAAGATTTCGTCGTCCGCACCGCAGGCTACCTGCGCGACACACTCGGCAGCAGCACCCACCGCGTCGGCATCGCGCTCGACGAATGGGGCGTATGGCATCCCGAAGCCCGTCCGTGGGGGCCGAACAACGACATTCACCGCGAACCCATCACCTACGAACAGGCTGGAACGCTGCGTGACGCGCTAGCGGCGGGCATTGCGCTCGAAGGCTTCCACCGTCAATGTCAGGTGATGACGCTGGCGAACCTCGCCCAGATCGTGAACGTACTGCATGCGCCCGTCATGACCGATGGTGGGGCGATGTGGGTCACGCCCACCTATTATGCGCTGCAACTGCACACGCCCCACCTCGGCGCAATTGCGCTGCCCATCGAAGTCACCGATGGTCCCACCATGCAGGGCAGCAACGATCGCATGAGCGCCGTCACGGGTACAGCCTCCTCGTCAGAAGCTGGGGTAGCCGTCACGCTTATCAACCGCCATTACGACCAACCCGCCAGCATCACCCTGAATGCTACTGGTTGCAACCGCGTCAACAGTGCCCAGGTACTAACCGGCGATTCGCCCCGCGCCACCAACAGCGCCCAGCACCCCGACAACGTGAAAGTCTCGGCGCTCAACGTGGGCGCAGATGGTGCGAACGTGTGGCGCGTCGAACTGCCCCCGCACTCGATGGCAACTATTCAGTTCGCTTAACCTGCCACATTAGCACCATTGTGCCTGAATACCCCTCACGCGAGGGGTATTTAGTTGCTGTGACCATCAGCGCGGACATTGGCAGCACAGGCAGACTTGGCGATAATCTAAAGAGAATATGGACATCGAATACCGTAGAAGAGAGGTGAGATTGTATGAAGGTTGCAGTCATCGGGGGTGGGTCATCCTACACCCCGGAACTCATCAATGGCTTTCTAGCACGCACGGACTCGTTTCCGGTGCGCGATTTATGGTTGATGGACGTGCTGCCCGAACGCCTTGAGATCGTCGGTAAGTTCGCACAACGCATGGTCGAAGCCGCTGGCGCACCCTTCCGAGTACACCTGACCACCGACCAGCGCGAAGCCGTGCGTGGGGCATCCTACGTTACTACGCAGTTGCGCGTAGGCTGGATGGCAGCGCGGCGCGAAGATGAATACCTCGGTCTGCGGCACGGTTTGATCGGGCAAGAAACAACCGGAATCGGTGGCATGGCGAAAGCCCTACGCACCATCCCCGTCATCCTCAAGTTAGCCGCCGACATGCGCGAACTCGCGCCGGGGGCGCTGCTGGTGAACTTCACCAATCCCGCTGGCCTCGTCACCGAAGCACTGTCACGCCACGCGCCTGATGTTCCGGCGGTGGGCGTGTGCAACGTTCCCATCGGCACCAAAATGAACATGCTGCGCCGACTGGGAATTGATGTCGAAGTCTCACGGGTGCGCCTCGATACGCTCGGCTTAAACCACCTGACGTGGCATCGTGGCCTCACCGTAGATGGCGAAGATGTCTGGCCGCGCGTCCTCGAAAGTGTGATCGAGGAGATGCGCCAATCCTCCCATCCCGATTGGGACGTGCCACTGCTGCAATCGCTCCGCATGATTCCCAATTACTACCTGCAATACTTCTACTACACCGACCGCAAATTTGAATCGCAAAAAGCATGGCCACCTTCCCGCGCCGAAGAAGTCATGACCATCGAGGAAGGGCTGTTCAAACAGTATGCCGAACCGGATCGCAGCACCCCGCCCGAAGGGCTGATGAAGCGCGGCGGCGCATATTACTCCACTGTCGCCACTCAGATTTTGAACGCCCACTACAACGACATGGGCGAAATTCACGAAGTCAATACGCCGCATCGGGGCGCAGTCGGAGGTTGGCCTGCCGATTGGGTGCTGGAGATGCCTTGCCGCGTGGATGCTAAAGGCATTCATCCACTGCCCGCCCAGCCCTTACCGCCCGCCTGTTTTGGCCTGATCGCGCAGATCAAATCCTACGAAATACTCACCGTGCAGGCCGCAGTATACGGAGATCGCAACGCCGCCTATCAGGCACTACTGGCGCACCCGCTTGGCCCATCGGCGGATAAGGTACAGGCCGTGCTGGATGATCTGCTGCTGACCAACAAAGCCTATTTACCGCAGTTCGCCAGCTAATCATGTTCGGTCAACGCCAATCTCGTTAAACTTTGCATAAATGTGATTCGCCGCACCATAAACGGAGAATAAGACCTTGAAACCAAATCCTGTACTGCGCCGTCTAGGGTTAGATGACCGGGATCGCGCTGTCATTCTGCACATTGACGACGCAGGCAGCGCCCAGTGCGTTCTGCCAGCCATTAAGAACCTGCTCGACTTCGGCTTGGTCACTTCGACAGCCGTCATGGTTCCCTGCGCGTGGTTCTCCGAAACTGCCGCCCACTGCCGCCAACATCCCGACGTAGATATGGGCGTACACCTCACCCTCAACAGCGAATGGTCAAACTGCCGCTGGGCACCCATTTCCACTCAAGACCGCGCCAGTGGCCTGATTGACGACGAAGGCTACTTCTTCCGTCGTCACGCTGGCCTATACGCCGCCGCCACGCCAGAAGCGGGCAAAGCCGAAATGCGGGCGCAGATCGAACGTGCGCTGGCAGCAGGCATTGATGTCACCCACATAGACAGTCACATGGGCGCAATCGGGCATCCGACCTTCGTTCAGAGCTATGTCGAACTGGCGCTGGAATATCGCCTCCCACCCTCAATCTTGCAGCGTGCGAACCAAATCGGTTTCACCGCTTGGGACACCTTCCCCGAACTAGGCCGCTACTGCCGCGAATCTGTCGAACGCTTGGAAGAGATGGGCGTGCCGCTGCTCGATGATGTGATGGGGCTACCGTTGGATACCCCTGAAAATCGAGTCGCGCAGGCCAAAGCCGAGCTAGATGCCCGTCAGCCCGGAACCATCACCCACTTCTTCTTGCATCCCGCGCACGACACCCCGGAACTCCGCGCCATGTGTCCAGACTGGCCGAGCCGCGTAGCTGACTATCAAGCCTTCCTCAGCGAAGAACTGCGCGACCACATTCGTAACACCGGTATTCAACTCATCGGCAATCGTGTCCTGCGCGACCTCATGCGCCAGAGTATGTCATGAACTATTTCCTCGGCATAGACATCGGCGGGACGAAAAGCCACGCTCTAATTGCCGATTCGCAAGGCAACGCCCTCGGAATCGGCGCCGCCGGAACGGGCAATCAGGAAGTCATCGGCTACGAGGGACTGCGTGCCGTGCTGCACCAGATCACCTCCGATGCGCTCCGCAGTGCCAGCTTACAGAGCAGTCAGATTCAGGCGATGGGCTTAGGAATCGCCGGTTACGATTGGCCGCAGGACTACGCCCCCCACGATGAAGCCATCGCCAGCCTGAACATCACCCCCTATGCCTTCGTCAACGATGCCGTCATCGGCCTGATCGCAGGTTCAAGCACCGGCTGGGGCGTAAGCGTAGTCGCAGGTACGGGGAACAATTGTCGCGGTCGCGATGCTCAGGGGCGCGAAGGCCGCATTGCAGGCACAGGTAGTTGGTCAGGCGAATATGGCGGAGGCACCGATCTCGCCGCACGGGGTGTAGAAGCTGTATCGAAAGCATGGTGCAAACGTGGCCCACACACCCTCATGACCGAAAAATTCCTGCGTCATATAGGAGCGCAGGATGTTGTTGACCTGCTCGAAGGATTAGCGCGGGATCGCTACCACTTGACTGCCCACGCTGCCCACGTCGTCTTTGAAGCTGCCGTCGAAGGTGACACTTGCGCCATTGAAGCCATCCGCTGGATGGGGCGCGAGCTAGCCGAATCCGCCATCGGAGTCATACGCCAGTTGGAACTCGAAACTCAAGAATTTGAAGTTGTCCTCACGGGCAGTCTGTATAAAGGCAACCCGCTGTTAGCCGAAACTATGCACCAGATCATCCAGCAAGTCGCGCCGGGCGCACGTCTCGTTCCCCTGAACGCCCCTCCCGTCGTCGGTGCGGTGCTTCTGGCGATGGAACAGGTCAATCTACCATACGCCAGCCTGCGCCCCAACCTGATTACGAGCGCCAAGCGCGTGCTGGAACAAATTAAACCTGCGAGTAAAGAAGGATGAGAAGATGGCTTTAGAGTACATTTACAAAGGTGAAACGCTCGTAATAGGGCATCGTGGCGCGAGTGCCTACGCTCCCATGAACACCTTACCCGCCTTTGAACTGG
>CAIVEA010000145.1 GCA_903904765.1 uncultured Chloroflexota bacterium | reverse complement strand
CGGCGGCGGCGGCGCTGATTATGTTCCTGCCGAATCTGATTATCTTCATCGTCCTGCAAAGTCAGGTGATGAGCACCATGTCGCATTCGGGGCTGAAATGAACAAGCATCTGCCGCACCTGCTCCGCTTATTCGCGTTACTCGCGCTGTTGCTGGTCGCCGCGCCCGTCCACGCGCAGGATTCGCCGTACACCACCGGCGCATGGGGGCCGGGCGGCTACCTGTACCCCTCGCAGGATGGCTACACCCCGCTGGACGAAGTGGATTTGCCGCTGTCGGGCGCGGAGGATATGTTTTATGCGCCAGACGGCTTCCTGTATGTGGCGGACACGGGCAACGGGCGCATCGTCAAATTCAATACCGATTTGCAGCAGGTGGCGGAATTCGGTAAGGACATCCTGCAAGCGCCCACCGGAATCTGCGTGGATGCCGATGGCACGCTGTACATCACCGATGCGACCCAAAATACCGTCGTGATTCTGGGCGCGGACGGCAGCCTCATCAACGAGTTTGGCCGCCCCACCGAACCGCTGTTCGGCGAGAACCGCGAATTTTTGCCGCGCAAGATCGCGGTGGATGCCCGCAAGAACCTGTACATCGTCAGCGAAGGCTCGGTGGACGGGCTGGTGATGATGAACACCGACGGGCGTTTCATCGGCTATTTTGGCGCGAACGCGGCGGATATGTCGCTCAAGATGATCTTGCAGCGGTTATTCCTGACCAAAGAGCAGTTGGATCAGTTCATCAAGAACGAAGCTGCCTCGCCTTCCAGCGTGGCGGTGGATAGTCAATCGCTGGTGTACACCGCGACGGCAGGTACAGAACGCTACCTCAGCCTGCGCCGATTCACCATCTCCGGCAAAAACCTGTTTCCGGGGACGTTCGGCTCCAAGACCTTCCGCGATCTAGATGTGAGCGAGGACGGACTGTTGGTGGCGGTGGATGCCGACGGTTCGATCTTCGAGTATGACCTGAACGAGACGCTCCTGTTCACCTTCGGCACGAAAGATGCGGGCGATCAGCGCCTCGGCCTGCTGAACAGCCCCAGCGCCATCGAGCGCGTGGGCGAAAACCTGTACGTGCTGGACAAAGACAAGAACGCCATCATCATCTTCGGCATCACCGATTTCGCCCGTCAGGTACATCGCGGCGTGAGCCTGTTCATCGAGGGGCTATACGACGAGGCCAAACCGTACTTTGAGGATGTCCTCACCCGCAACGGCCTATTCATCATGGCCTATCAGGGCATCGCGGACGCTTACTACAAGCAGGACGACTATCCCAACGCACTCCTGTACTATCGCTATGCCGAAGATCGCGGCGGCTATTCCGAAACCTTCTGGGAACAGCGTAACGCCATCTTGCAGAAGTATCTGGGCAGCGCCCTCGTCCTGCTGTTCGCCGCGTGGGTGGCCTCCAGCCTGTTCTGGCGCGTGGAGCGCCGCACCGGATGGCTGAACCCGCTGCGGCGCGGGCTGCGCGGCCTAACGCGCTTCCGTCTGGTGGATGATTTCGTGTTCATGTTCCGCTTCATCAAGCAGCCCGCCGACAGCTTCTACTACATCAAGTACAACTTGCGCGGCAGCCTGTTCTTCGCCTTCCTGATCTACGGTTGGGTGCTGGTGTCCCGCGTCCTGACGCTGTATGTGACTGGCTTCCTGTTCAGCCCCTACGATACGCTGTGGATGATTCACCCCGAAACCGAGATCACCTATGTGGTGGGCTTCTTCGTGCTGTGGAACGCTGCCAATTACATGATCGCCACCATCACCGATGGCGAAGGCCGCCTGCGCCACGTCATCATCGGCAGCGCCTACAGCCTGTTCCCGTATGCGCTGCTCGCCCTGCCGATTGCCCTCATCTCCAACCTACTCACGCTCAACGAAGCTTTCCTGTTCTCGTTCTCGTCGCAGGTGATGCTGCTCTGGTCAGGGCTGATGCTGGTCATCATGGTCAAGGAAGTGCATAACTACTCGCTTTCCGAAACCACGCGCAACATCCTGACCACGCTGTTCACGATGGCGATCTTCTTGCTGACCGCCTACATCCTGTACGTGCTGTTCAACCAGTTGTATGAATTCGTTCAGGCCGTCTTGCAGGAGATCAGTCTGCATGGCTAACTCACCCCGCCTCATGCCGCGCCTGTTCGCCCTGCTGGTCGCACTGTGCCTGTCGGGGGCGGTGCATTTGCGTGCCGCCGCGCCACCGGATATGCCGGCCTCCTACGCGCTGACCGCCGAGAACGACACCTTCCAACTCTATGTGGATTCGGAGACGCTGGCCTTCAAACTGCTGGATAAGCGCAGCGGCTATCTGTGGCAGTCCGGCCTCGATGAAGTGCAGGACGGAGATAAGCTGAATAAGTCGTGGAAAGCGTTCGCCCTCAGCGGCCTCAGCATCGAATATCTGGACGAGAAAGCCGCCAACAAGCGCATCTCCATCTCCAATTCGCCGCACACGCTGGAAGTCACGCCCATAGAACAGGGCATCTCGGCGGTGGTGCATTTTGACGATTTCGGCATCACCATCGGGCTGAAGCTGCAACTGGAAGCGGACGGCGTGCGCGTGGAACTGCCCTTCGACGCGATCCGCGAGGACGACCCCGCTTTCCGGTTGGCGCTGGTGTACGTGTATCCCTTCCTCGGCGCGGCGCGTGGCAGCAGCGAACCGGGTTATATGTTCATGCCGGACGGCATCGGCAGCATTGTGCGCTTCGGGGATACCACCAAAGCGCAGGATATGTTCTACGGGCGCTACTACGGTGACGATCTGGGCATGACGACCTACATGCCCTTCAGTCCCCGCGTCCGCCCCCCGATCCCGATTTCGTTTCCGGTATTCGGCATGGTGCGTGGCGAGGGCGAGAACGCTTTCCTGTCGGTGATCGAGGAAGGCGCGTCGTATGCCGAGTTGCAAGCGCATCCTGCCGGCATCCTGACCAACTTCAACTTCCAGTACAACGCTTTCATCTACAACCAGACCTATTTTCAGGCCACCAACCGTTCCGGCGCGGGCGTGACCGCCATCCAGCGCCAGCCGAACCAGTACAACGCCATTGTGCATTACCGCTTCCTGACGGGCGATGCGGCGAATTACACGGGCATGGCGCTCAGTTATCAACAGTATTTGCTGGATAAAGGGCTGCTGCACCGCACGGACGACCCGAACCCCAACATTGGCATCCGGCTGGAATTCTTGGGCGGCGACAAGGAGCGTGTGCTGCTCTGGAACCGCTTCGTCTCCATGACCACGCTGGCGCAGATGCGCGACATCCTCGCCGCGCTGAACATCCCCAACCCCGAAGTGATCTACTACGGCTGGCAGTCGTTCGGCGCGTACACCGTCACCCCGCCGGGGCTGGCGCTAGAAGGGGCACTG
>CAIVEA010000144.1 GCA_903904765.1 uncultured Chloroflexota bacterium | reverse complement strand
GCACCACCAGATCGGGGCGCAGTTCGTCCACCATGCGTAATGCTGTCAGGCCATCCTGCGCGATTTCGACATCAAATCCGTATTTCTGGAGATTGGCCGCAATTTCCATTGCTTGAGTGGGGCTATCTTCAACGAGTAGAACAAGTGCTGGCATGATTATCTCCCTCCTGTCTGCGAGAGCTTGACCAGAAACGGTGCAATCTCTGTCAGAGGCAATACTTGCTTAACGCCGCCGTGTTTGACGGCTTCTTGAGGCATTCCATAAACAACACAAGACTCTTCATCTTGAGCGATGGTAAAAGCACCCGCATCGTGCATGGCACGCATTCCGCGTGCGCCATCGTCGCCCATGCCTGTGAGTACCACACCAATCGCCCGTGCGCCGTAAGAGGCGGCGACTGAACCCAGCAGCGAATCGCCGGAGGGCATGTGCAACGTCGCTCCTTGTACCGGGTCGAGTTCAAAGGCGTGCATCCGGTTAAGCTTGAGATGACCACCGGATGGAGCGATATACACCGTGCCTGCTTCTGGTCGTCTGCCGGGGACAGCGATTTCGACTTTCAGTGATGTGACACCGCGCAGCCAGCCCGTTAGTGAGGATACGAAATCGGAGGCGATATGCTGCACGATGACGATGGGTAAAGGAAAGTTGTGCGGTAAATTTTTGATAATTTCGCTCAGGGCAGCCGGTCCGCCTGTTGAGGATGCAATGGCGACAATCTCAGCAGCCACCGTCAGATTGCCACTCACTTTCGCCTGTGGGGCGTGATCGGGGGCGGTGGTGGGGTGCGGGCGCGTCCAATGGCGGATGACATGCACACCAGCCATTGTACGCAGCGTGCCGAGCAAGCCGTTGGCCTGTGCGCTGTATTCACCCTTCAGCGAGCCACGCGGTTTTTGCAGTACGGTCAACGCCCCGGCGCGAATGGCTTGAAAAGCGATGTCCGTTTCTTGCTCCTCAAGGCTGGCTGTGATGAGCACAATCGGAGTGGGTTGGCTGCTCATGATCTCACGGGTGGCCTGAAGACCATCCATTTGAGGCATGACAATATCCATCAGAATCACCTTCGGGCGCAGACGTGCAGTCACCTGCACCGCTTCTGCTCCGTCCGATGCTTCTCCTATAACGTGCATATCTGGCGCACTGTTGACCAACTGAACTAACATTTGACGGGATGTGCGGCTGTCGTCCACAACCAACACATCTAGCTTCTGCGGCATAAAGCCCGACTCCCCATTGGTTACAAAAGCTGCGTGATCGTCGCAAGCAGCTCGGCTTGATTAAACCCTCGCTTGACGATATAAGCATTCGCGCCGGCCATCATGCCTCTTTCACGGTCTTCCGGGTTTTCCAGCGATGTGACAAGGATGATGGGCATCTCCTTGGAGTCGGAACTGTCACGGATTTCGGTACACAGGCCAATGCCATCCAGATTGGGCATTTGCACATCCGAAACGACCAGCGAAATCGGGTTCTTTTTCAACTGCGCTAAGGCTTCACGTCCATCGGTGGCTGTGACCACTTGATAACCCGCCGTTTCGAGAATGTTCTTCTCCAGTGTTCGGGTTGTGATTGAGTCATCCACCACCAGAATCCAGTACTTCGGTTTTTGCTCACGTTCGGCCTGTGACAGGATTGTAATCCCTCTTGCCGAACGCGACGACTTCACCAAGTCTGCCGCGTTCAGAATGATGATCGGCTCGCCGTTGCCTAACACCGCAGCGCCGGACACATTCGGCACACGGATGAGAGGCTTGCCCAGCGGTTTGATCGCCAGTTCTTGCTCGGTCAACACATCATCTACCAGTAGCGCCAGCCGTTGCTCGGCAATTCCCATGATGACCGCCAGCGGGTTCTTGGGCATGGGGGCGGGTCGGCGCAGCGCAGCGCCCAGCGAAATGAGGGGCAGCGGACGACCATCCACTGTAATCATGGTCTGCCCTTCCACGCTGAAGGTGCTACGGATGCCGATGATCTTCTCGATGGAAGCCAATGGCAGCGCGTACAGTTCTGGGCCGGTGCTGACCAGCAGGACGCGGGTCATCGCCAGCGATACGGGGACGATCAGTTGGAAGCTCGCGCCATGACCGGGGTTGTTCTTGACGACGATGCGCCCCTGCAAGTTTTCCAACTGCTGACGCACAACATCCAAACCCACGCCACGCCCGGAGATGGCTGTGACCTTCTGATTAGTGGTGATGCCGGGTTGGAAGGCGTAGGCGATGACATCATCTGCCGACGTGTCGCCTTCCATGCCAGCGGCTTTGGCGGCACGCCGTAGCCCGTCCAGATCGAAGCCTCGCCCATCATCTTGCACGATGATCCATACTTCGCTGCCGTGCTGACTGACGGTGATCCCCACGCGACCTTCGGCGTGCTTGCCCTTCTTTGTGCGTTCGTCCGGCATTTCGAGGCCATGCCCGACTGCGTTGCGGAGCAAGTGCAGCAGCGGGTCTTTGAGCGCCTCCAGCACCTTTTTATCCAGTTCGACCTCGCCGCCTTCCAGCGTGAGGACGGCCTGCTTGTTCTCGGTGCGGGCGGCATCGCGCACGGTGCGCTGAAGCAGCGACTCAAATGTTTGGAAAGGAACCATACGCACGCGGCGCACTTCGTCTTGCAGGCGGCTGGTGACCATGCCAAGCGCAAGGTGTCGCGGTTGATGGACTGTTCTGCCGCACTGATCTTGCGGGTGACGTTTTGCAGATAGTCGTAGTGACGGTTGAGCATTTCGATCAACTGCCGACCTGCGTCGTTGGCGGCGCTCACGCGCGGGAATAGGGCTTTGATCTCGCGCCATGCCTTCGGCCACATGGCTAATTGCTGCCGAACTTCCTGCATATCCGCCACGCGCTGTTCAGCGCCAATCTTGGCGACCAGCAACTCACCGGCCTGCGCCATTAGCGCGTCCAGTTTGGAGATGGACACGCGGATCGTTTCATCCGATTCGGCGCTCATTTGCGGGTGCTGTGCATCGCCACCGTGCGGTTTCTCGTTGTTGCGGTGTACGTCGGGTGCGGGGGGCGGTGTGTTGTGTATAACCGGCACAGGCAGCGGTTCAATCACCTGCATAGGTTCCAGTTCGGGCTGTGGCGGCGCAGCGGCTACGACGGGGGCGGGTGGTTCGGCTTTGGCTTTTGCGGGCCGGGTTTCGCCATTAGCCTTCGCCGGACGCGGCTTCGGTTCAGGTTCGGGTTCGGGCAGCGGTTCGGCGGCCAAATCAGCGATTTGCTGGCAAATCGGGTCAATGTCCGGCGTTTTGCCGTCCAGCATCATCTGAATGAAGTCCAGCGCATTGTATAGAATATCGCAAGCGCCGGGGTCAATCTGGAGCTTGTGGTCACGGGCGCGTTTGAGTACATCTTCCATGACATGCCCGATGCGTTCGATGTCTTCTAGCCCGACTGCACGCGCAGCCCCCTTCAGGCTGTGGGCGGTGCGGAAGGCATCTTGCAGCAGCGTCACACGGGTGCGTTCGACAGGCTGACGCTCCAGCTTCAGCAGTGTCTGGTTCAGATTGCTCAGATGTTCAGAGGCTTCGGCCTGAAAAGTCTGAAGCAGTTCTTTTAGAAGTTCATCATCTCTGCTCACCGTAACACCG
>CAIVEA010000143.1 GCA_903904765.1 uncultured Chloroflexota bacterium | reverse complement strand
GGTGCTGTGCGGCACGGTCAACACCCGTCTGGTGCGGGTGCTGCTGGCGGCGGGGCTGGATGCACAGGGACTCAGCGGTGTCGATCGTGGCGTGGTGCGTGCAACACCCATGACGGGTATGGCACAGGATATGGGCTTTACGGGCGCGGTGGGCGAGGTGCGCGCCGACGTGCTGCGCGGCTTGTTGGCTGAAGGCGTGACTCCGGTGCTGTCGCCCGTGTGTCTGGGGCCGGAGAGCGTGTTGAACGTGAATGCCGATCATGTGGCGGGCGCGGTGGCGGCGGCGCTGGGGGCGCGGCGCGTGATCTTCCTGACGAATGTGCCGGGGGTGATGGTGGGCGGCGTGGTGCAGCCGGTGTTATCGCCGGAACAGGTGCAGGCGCTGATCGCGGACGGCACGATCTTCGGTGGCATGATCCCCAAAGTGCAAACGGCACTGACTGCGTTGAGCAACGGCGCACGCGAGGCAGTCATCACCAATCTGGATGGGCTGGCATCCGGCGGCGGCACCGCCTTCCGTGCTGGATAACGCAAGCGCACCTTTTCAAAGATGAGACAATCCGTTCATGTGTGAGATGGAGTGAGGATAAATGGCAAGCTTTACCCTGAAGAAAGAACAGAAAACCTTTTCGTTTAGCGCAGCCAACCCGCCCGTGCTGGAAATTGACAGCGGCGACACGGTAACGTTTGAAACCGGAGATGCCGCCTATGAGCGCCTGTCCAAAGGCGAGTCGGTGGAGGCCATCGGGCTGGAGAACTTCAACGCCGTCACTGGGCCGGTGGTGGTGCGCGGCGCACAGCCGGGGGATGCGCTCAAGATCGAAATCCTCGATGTGCAGGTCACGCGGGCATGGTCGGTGTGGTTGCCGGATTTCGGCGGGCTGGGCAAGCAGACCAAAGACCTGCGCGTGAAACAGACCCCGTTGAAGGAAGGCCGCGCCTACATCAATGACAACCTGAGCGTGCCGATTAAGCCAATGATCGGCTGCATTGGTGTCGCACCTGCCGAGGGCAGCGGCTCGACCTTTATGCCGGCCTATCCGTTCGGCGGCAATATGGATTTGCGCGAGATGTCGCCGGGGGCGACGCTGTATCTGCCCGTGTTCGTGGCGGGCGGCCTGCTTTCGATGGGTGATCTGCACGCGGCGATGGGGACTGCCGAGCCGACATGGGTGAGCCTGGAAGCGGCGGGCAACGCTACCCTGCGAATCAGCCTTGAGAAGGGTATGAACCTGCCTTACCCGCGCCTCGCCATCGGCGGCGCGACCTACTGCGTGGGCATGGGCGAAACGCTGGAGAAGGCGCATCAGGTGGCGCTCGATCAGGCGTTTGACCTGCTGGTGAAGGGCAAGGGACTCGACCCGTTCGACGCTTACGCTTATGTGAGCGCCTGCGTGGATATGCGGTTGGGCGGCCCCGCGACGGGCGTGGTGCTGGCTGTCGTGCCGGATTTGTAAGCCTCATCCCCTTTAAGGGGCTGAGGGGGCGGAAAACGAAACCAAAGAGGGGTTGACCGATGTGTCAGCCCCTACTCTCAAAAGGGGACAAGGGCGCGTCGCCTCACGTCAGGCCGGGGACGATCACCCGCCACAGCAGATACACATCCAGCAGGGCGAACAGCGCGAAGGGCAGCACCGTCAGCCACGCGCCGCGCCGGATGATCCGCGCCCGCAGCGCATCCAGCCCCAGCGCCAGCCCCAGCGCGAACGGTAGCAGGCCGGGGTACATATAGCGCCCCTGAAACTGCAAAAACTCGGTGTTGTAGTAGACATAGGCCAGCAGCGCCAGCAGCGCCACCAACCCCAGCATCCCCGTCACACTCCAACCGGCATCCGGCGGGGCGCGGCGGGCGCTCCACGCGGCCAGCAACAACCCGACGAGGCACACTAGCAGCAGCAGCCCGATTAGCAGGTAAATCCACGCCGGCATGGGCAGCGCCATCCAGCCGAACTGCCCCCAGAAGCTGTGATAAGTGGTGGTCAGCGCCTGCTCCAGATAGGCCGGGAAGCCGATCTGTGCGATCAAATCCGCTGTGCGCGGTTGGTCAGCCACCACAAGGTTGTGCTGACGCAGGCCAAACACATCCGGGAAGCCGTACACACTGATGCTCCGCGCCCACCACAGGCCGCCCAGCACCAGCGCGGGCAGCGCGAAGGCCAGTACAGGCCGCAGCAGCCCCGCGCCGTCGCGCCGTTCGCTCCACCAGCGCCACAGGATGCACAGCCCCGCCACGCCGCCGATGAACAGCGCCGATACTTTGGTGAGCAGGCCGAAGCCGACTAGCAGGCCGATGTGCAGCGGTTGCACATCCCGCCGCAGCAGGTATAGCGTGCAGGCCAGCAGCACTGCCGCGATCAGCAGGTTCGCCAGCGCATCGTTATTGACCGAAGCCAGCATTGCCACATGCTGCGGCAGGAACGCGACCAGCGCCGTCCCCGCCAGCGCCACCTGCGGACGGTGCGGCATGACCAGCAGGCCGAGCGCATAGGCGCAGCATACGATTCCTGCGCCCATGACGACGGAGGCCAAGCGCAGCGCGACGAGGCTACCGCCCGTCAACGTGAACAACGGGGTCAGCAGCAGGTAGTACAGCGGCGGTTGATGATCTTCGTACTGTACCGCCCCCAGATTGCCAAGTAAATCTGGCGCGAAGTGCGAGGACTTCAACTGTTCCAGATAGGCCGAGTCCCAGTCGCCCATCTGGATGACGGGGCAACAACCGCCCCGCGCCAGTTGTGCGATGTAATTGTAGTGGGCGGGTTCGTCCGGGTTCTGCCACGCCGGAGTGAAGACGGCGAACAGTCCCGCCACCAGCAAGTAAACGAACAGGAGCAGGATGAACGGTTGATGACGTTTCATACCAAATCCACAGCGCATGAACAGGGGTGTTCATTATACAATAAAGGTGGACTACCTCCCCGCAATTTGTGCATAAACCGCATTTGTTCAGGAAAACAGGCATCATCCGTGCCTAAAAACTGGTATCCTGAATACAGTACATGTGTTTTCAGTCTTTATACCGAAAGAGATTGAATCGTGTTCAAGCTGCATCGTCCGCTGGTGGGGGCGAACGCACCTCGCTACATTTTCAACATGCTGCTTTCGTTCGCGCTCTCGGTGGTGGGGACGCGGGTGTATCTGGAAGCCACCGGCTACCCGCAAATCGGGAATGACACCTTCCATTTTGCTCATGCCCTGTGGGGCGGGTTGCTATTGTTCGTGGCGGTGCTGGTGCTGTTTATCTACGTCAACCGCTGGATGGTAGATTTGTCGGCGGTGCTGTCGGGTGCGGGCGTGGGACTGTTCATTGACGAAGTGGGCAAGTTCATCACGCAGGCCAACGACTATTTCTTCCCACTGGCTGCCCCCATCATTTATGTCACCTTCTTGCTTACGCTGCTGGTCTATCTGGTCGTCAAACGCCGCCCGTTCATCTCGTTACGCGGGAATATGTATCAGGTGTTGAGCGAACTGGAAGAAGTGCTGGAAGATGATCTTTCGGTTAGCGAACATGCTGCGTTGCTGGAACGCCTGCAACCGATCCGGCAGCAGACCGAACGCCCCGATCTGGCGGCGCTGGCGCAGCACATCACCGCCTTTTTGCAGTCAGACGCGGTAAAGATCGTACCAGATACCCCTGCCACTTTCAGTCGTCTGGTGGCTGCGCTGCGGCACATCGAAGCGCGTTTTTTTCCCCGCGTTCGGATGCGGCGTATTCTGCTGGCGGTGTATGTGGTCAGCGCCCTTTCGACGCTGGTGCTGTTGTTCGTGCTAGTGAACGTCCTCACGGCGACGAACGGCGAACTGACTGACCTGCTCGAATCGATCCTGCTCACGCAGACCTATGTCAGCGGCCCGACCAGCTTGAAGTTTTATTTGCTGATGATGACGCTCAATCTGCTCACGGGGTTGCTTACGTGTGGCGGAACAGTCGCGTTCATCCTCAAGCGCGATTCGCTGGCGATCACGCTGGGGGCGGTGGCACTGGTGATTACGCTCACCTTCAGCAACACGCTGTCGTTCTATTTCGGTCAATTCTCGATTTTGCTCAGTAGTATCTATTCATTCGGGGCGTTGCTGGCATTGTTGCGCTACCGGGATCGCTTCCTAAAATCCGGTGCGAGATGACGCGAAGGGCTATTCCAGATGGTACTGGCTAGGATGGGACACAAAATTTGCCTGTGGAGAGGCTGTAAGACCAACGCCCTTTGGGGCAGCGGCAGGACTGGATGAAGCAGGAACAACCCGGATGGGTACATTTGTACACAAGAAAGGCAGCAGTTTCGCCAAATGCATATTTCGGATAATATCAACTGTAAAGTTATGATGGGTCATGCAGGAATAATGTTATGAGCCGTTTGATTATGCGGCGCGGGCCTAACCCGAACAAAGTTTATGAACTGTCCGGGGATACCATCACCATTGGCAGCGGTTCCAAGAACACGATTGTGATTCTGGATAACGATGTCAGTCGTGAACACTGTCGTCTTCAACGCTACGAGACAGACTACCAGTTGTACGATCTGAACTCAGTACGCGGGACGTATGTCAACGGGCAGCATGTACGCGGGTTGCGCTTGCTCTCTTCCGGGCAGTTGATCGAGCTGGGCGAGAATGTGGTGCTGGAATACGAACGCGCACCGCTGACCGAAGAAGTCCGCAAGGTCACGCTGGACGAAAAACCCCGCTACACTGAAGAACCCAGCGAACATTCGCATCCCTATCTGGTGATGACGCAGGGGCCGCGTCCCGGTCAGGTGTTTCCGCTGACCAAAACGCAAATCCGGGTGGGGCGTGACCTGACCAACGAAATGGTGCTGCAAGACTCCGAAATCAGCCGCTTTCATGTGGCGCTGCGCTGGACGAATGGCGGGTATC
>CAIVEA010000142.1 GCA_903904765.1 uncultured Chloroflexota bacterium | reverse complement strand
GCCAGCGGCAACATGACCTTCCAGCCGAAGTGCATTAGGCGGTCGTAACGGATACGGGGCAGCGTAGCGCGAATCCAGATCATGAAAATCAGTAGCAGGACGACCTTGCCGATCATGACCAGCGGACCGAGGATCGGCACATTGTTGACGAGGCCGAAGCCATCCTGATAACCACCGAGATACAGCACCGAAATAATCATGCTGATGGCGATCATGCCCAGATATTCGCCCATCATGAACAGCGCGAACTTCATACCGCTGTATTCGGTCATGAAACCGGCGGTCAATTCCTGTTCCGCTTCCGGCAGATCGAACGGGGCGCGGCTGACTTCCGCCAGCAGCGCGATGAACAGCACCCCTGCCGCCAGCGGGTTCTGAAACACGTACCAGTTCCAGATCATCGGCTGACCGTGCGTGATGTCCACGAGGCTCATGCTGCCCACGATCATCACCGGAACAGCCATCGTCAGGCCGAGGCTCAGTTCGTAGCTAATCATCTGTGCAGTCGAACGCAGGCCGCCCAGCATCGAATACTTGTTGTTGCTCGCCCAGCCCGCCAGCACGATACCGTAAGTGCCGATGCTGGTGATCGCCAGCAGCCACAGGATGCCAACGTTAATATCCGCCAGACCCAGCGGCACTTGATACCACTTGCCATCGAACCACGGGAGCATGATGTCCGGCCCCAGCGGGATGACCGCCAGCACGACCAGCACCGGAACGACCTTAATCATCGGAGCCATGAACCACACCGCGAACGAAACGCCCGACGGGGTGATGTCTTCCTTCATAATCAGCTTCACCGCGTCCGCTGCGGGCTGCAAGAACCCGCCCGGCCCTACACGGTTCGGCCCCACGCGGTTCTGGAAGAACGCGATGAAACGGCGTTCCAGCAGCGTGGTATAGGCGAAGCCGGTGATGACCACCAGCAGCAAGACCAGCGAGTACACGAAGCTGTGAATGGTGGAGCAGGTCGAGTCGGTTCTGCACACCACCACCTTGCTCGGATCAACACGGGTGTTCGGGCTAAACACGAACGTCAGGACGTTATTCAGCCCATTGATGATCTCGTTGATGTTCAGGACGACGAGGGCAATGATCGCCAGAACGATCACCCCGCCGACGATCATCAGCAGATTGGGGCGGAACCCTCCCTGCGTTGGTTTGCTTCCCATTGTGGATTCAGCCATACACTTTGACCTTTTCTACGACTACCTCATGTCCCCGAGGATCAGGCTTTGACAACTTCAGCCACCGCGATGCTCAGCGGGGCAGGATTATCGCTCAGGTGGCGCGGCAGGACGATGCTGCCCTTCGGTGCGCCGCCGTTGACATGGGCGCGGGCGCGTACCGGCTGTGCGTTTTCCACCACCACGTTCACCATGTCACCATTGTGGATGCCCAGCTTCTTGGCATCGTCATGGTTAATTTCCACAAACGCATCCGGCACGCGGGGGTGTACCAGTTCCGCCGAACGGAAGACCCGTTCGCGGTTGTACAGGCGCGTGGTCGGGACGACCAGCAGCTTGCCCTTGTGCGCGGGCGCTTTCACTTCGCTCACGCTGCCGGGTTGTACCGCACCGGCTTCGGCTGCCGAGGCGATTTGCACGCCCAGACCGCCCTTGTTCTGGTAGGCCGTGCCGCCGTAGTACAGATCGCTGCCGCCCACTTCGGGGAACTGGCGTTCGACTTTGGCGAGTTCAGGATAGCCACAGCCCGCGAAGGCCGGGACGTTCTTCACGATGTCACTCATGACCGCCGCCGCCGACAGCTTGGCCTTGCCCTGCCCCAGCTTTTCGGCAATCCGCGCCACGATCTGCCACGCGGGGAGCGCCTCACCCAGCGGCCCCTGTCCGGTGTAGAACCGCTGCACGCGGCGTTCGCCATTCACGAACGAGCCGTCGCGTTCCGCGAAGCTCTGCGCGGGCAGCGCGGCAGTCGCCCAGTCCGGCGCTTCGCCGTTGAACAGCGACAGATAGACGATGGTCTTGACCTTGCCCAGCCACGCCTTGGCCTGCGGGTCATCCAGCAGCAGGTCGGCCTGCGCCACGATCAGCGCCTTCGGCGGGTTCTGCATGATGTCCTGCGTGGCTTCCGGCGAGAAGCCCAGATAGTGCTGCCCCATGCCATTCGCGCCGGGGAGGGGCGAGAGCAGACCGTTATTGGCCTTGCCCACATGCCCGCTTTCGATCAGGAAGTTGGCGGCGGACTGCATCAGCGCACGGCTGCCGTCCAGCGTCAGACCTTCCGCGCCCGCCACCACGATCAGGTTCTTGGCTTCGGTCAGCTTCTTGGCATATTCGGCATATTTTTCGCGCAGCAGGGCGATTGCGCCCGCCGCTTCGGGATAGTCGTAACGGATGGTTTCGCTGGCGAAGTCGTCCATGCGGGTGGCACGGGCATTCATCACCACCACATACGCACCGCGATCATGCGCCTGCTTGATACGCAACCGCCAGATGGGAACTTCTTCTTCGAGGTCGCTTGCCACCACGAGGACGGCATCGCCCTTGCCCAGCTGACCCAGATTCGTGCCGCTGCCCACGCCCACCTGCGCCACCAGATCAGCGCCCGCATGGGTGGGAGGCCACACGCCCAGCTTGTTGCCGCCCAGTCCGTTGACCAGACCATGCAGCGCCCACAGGTCTTCGTTGCTCAGGCTGCCACCGGCAATCGCGGCGACATCTGCGCCAGCGGCCTTCAGATCGTCCGCCACACGCTGGATGGCTTCCGCCCAGCTTGCGTTGCTCATCTTATCGCCGCGCCCGATCTTGGGTTGCAGCAGACGGCTTTGCGTGTCGCGGGTGAAGTGATGACCGAAACGGGTCTTGTCCGAAATCCAGATTTCGTTGACATATTCGTTCTGGCGGGGCATCACGCGCTTGATGACGGCCTTACCGCCGGAGTCGCGGTCAAGGCGGGTGCTGAGGCTGATGTTCGAGCCTGCCGCGTCAAACGGGCAAATGCTCGGCACTTCGGTCAGTTCCCACGGACGAGCGCCGAAGCGGAAGTCCGCGCTGGTGAGCGCACCCACCGGGCAAATGTCGGTGGTGTTGCCGCTGAAGTAGCTGTCGAAACCGGGTTCGCTGTTGGTGATGATTTGCAGGCGGCGGCCACGTTCGTGGAAGGCCAGCACATCGTCGCCGGCCACTTCGCCCTGAAAGCGAATGCAGCGGGCGCACTGGATGCAGCGTTCCTCATCGAGGAAAATCAGGTCGCCCAGCGGGACATGCTTCTCCAGATGCTGCTTGTCGTCGTACTGCATACGGGTCGTGCCGGGGCCGTGCTCCATCGTCAGATTTTGCAGCGGGCATTCGCCACCCTTATCGCAGATCGGGCAGTCCAGCGGGTGGCTGGTGAGAATGAATTCCACCACGTTCTGACGGGCGGCATCCACCACCGGCGTGTTGGTGCGGATCGCCAGACCTTCGCTCACGCGCTGGGTGCAGGCCGTCTGGAGTTTGGGCATCCACTTAATGGAAGGATTGCCCTGCTCATCGCGCACGATGGCTTTGGTCTTGGGGTCGAAAGCCGAACCCAGTTCGACCAGACACATGCGGCACATACCGACTGGCGACATCTTGGGGTGGTAACAGAACACGGGGATGTCGTTGCCAATCCACTTGGCGACATCCACCAGATTCGCGCCTGCCGGAACCTGATACTCTTTGCCGTCAATAAATATCGTGACTGTGTTGGTGATGTTCGTTACCATCGTCGCGTCCTGCGCTCACAATCTGTTCGTTGGAATTGGCTTAGTGTAGCCAAAACTCGGTCAATTTACGATTCTGCGTTATTCTGCCGCCGCTTTCGCGCCCGATGACGCTAGGCGGCGTGATGGTGATGCTCGTCTGTTACGCCCAATTTTCGCAAACCTGCCAGCGCCCGGTCTTGAATGACCTGTGCGCTCAAGCCCCACGCGGCGGTTGCATATTCTTCCGCTGCCAGCGCCGCCGCCTGTTGCAGATCGGCCTGCGCCTGTTCGTGTTCCCGCCGCACCAGATACAGTTCCCCGCGCAGCAGGTAGTTCACGGCGGCGGTGGGCGCTTGCTCGATGGCGCGGTTCAGGTCGTTCAACCGTTCTTCCGCGCTCGCCCACCCTAACGCCCGCCGCAGTCGCATCCACAGGGCGGGGGTAGCGGGTGCGCTCACCTCTGCCGGGGCTGCTTCCGGTGCAACCACTACGGTGTCCGGCGGGGTGGCTTCGGCTTCGGCGCTCGTTCCGGTTTCATCCGCCGGAAGGTCGCTCATCTCGTCCGCCCCACCGTCCATCGGTTGCAAGGGTTGCTCGTCCACGCGGCTTAGTCCGCTGCTCCAGCGCGGGTGGGTGCTTTACCCGCCGGCGCGAGGTGCTGCTTGAAATCTTCAGGGAAGTTCTTGATGGTGTGGATGATCGGGTTAGCAGCGAAATCGCCCAGCGCGCACAGCGTCATGCCGGCCATGTTCTTGGCGACGTTGTTCACCAGATCAATATCGGCCTGCGTTGCGCGACCTTCCATCACGCGATCCATCAGCTTATCCAGCCAGTACGTACCTTCGCGGCAGGGCGTGCATTTGCCGCAGCTTTCGTGCTTGAAGAACTTGATGATGCGGGCGGCCACCCACGAGATGTCCACCGTTTCGTCCATCACGATGATCGAAGCTGAACCGAGGATCGAGCCAACCTTGCCCAGATCTTCGTAGGTCAGTTTGGTATCCAGCACTTCTTCGGTCACGCGAATGATCGGCCCCGACCCGCCCGACGGCAGGATAGCCTTGATCTTGCGCCCGCCCTTGCCGCCGCCCGCATGGGTGTACAGCAGGTCGCGGAAGGTCACGCCCAGCGGCAGCTCGTAGTTGCCGGGCTTCTCCACATGGCCG
>CAIVEA010000141.1 GCA_903904765.1 uncultured Chloroflexota bacterium | reverse complement strand
TTCGGGGCGCATGGCCGGATCATAGAACACACGCTGCGGTGTGAGCCAGTTCCCCTGCTGAAAAACCAAATGGTAAAGGGCGGCATTCGTGCGGCTATTCTGGTCAACCTGCCCAACAGCGAACAGATGGATACGCCCCTGCAAATCGGTCTGCAAATCGTACATATCCAGCGGGGTATCATTCAGTTCACGCGCCACAAAACCCGGAATGGGCTGCGGCGCTGACCATGTTTTCAAATCCTGAGTGGTTTGATAATAAATGCCCCGATCAATATCGGTGGAATAACGCCACACCGCCAACAACCCACCGCCCCGGATTTCCGCAGCGGTCACCTGAATCGGTCGGCGATCCAGCGCCCCACCCCCATCCATAATCAACGGAGCCGACCATGTGAGGCCGCCATCCGTCGAATAGACGATACGCACATCTTTGGGAACACCGCGCCCCACATACCAATCCACGCCTTCATCCCACGAAACATAGAGATTGCCGCTGCTGCCCCGGAAGATATTCACACGGTCAGCGCCCGTGTCCGGGTCAATTGACAGTGGAACCGGATTGCTCCACGTCTTGCCATAATCGGCAGAACGGCGATAGAACAAGTCATAGCACAGCGCACAAAGGCTGGCCTCTGCATTCACTAGCTTGGGCTTAATCACATCCACCCAACCGCTGGCAATCATGTGCAGCACATCGGCATCGTCCGATAGCATATCCACATAGTAGCCGCTGTCATCCACCGCCACCCCTTGCGACCAAGTCATGGCATTATCGGCCTGCAAGCTGAAGGCATCCGCCACAAAATGCTGCACGCCTGAACGGAAAATGGCAAAAAGCATCCCATCATGGGTGGTAGCCAGTGCATTACGCACTGTATAGCCGCCGATCGCGGTATAGATGACATTGTTCGGGGTCGTCCATGTTCCGTCGGCATTACGGCGGGTGTACCACATCGTATCGCGGTCTATCCCGTCCGAGCCAACCGCGCTGTTGTACCAAGCCATGTGCAGGTTGTTCTGTTGATCGAGCGCGACGGACTGCCACCATCCCCTGCTGATCTGCTCCGGCGCTGTCCAGCGTTCCGTTGTTACCGTATCGCCCTGACCACGAACAAACGCAAAAGGAATCAATAACAACAAGCATCCCAACAGCAAGAGCCAACGATGAACAAAGGCATTCAAAACATTCATAGGCTTTCGTTCATCCTGACCGGAACCAGCTCCACCGATTGAGCAGGTTGTTCCTTCAACAAATACAGGAACGCAACCGTCAGGCCAGCCACCATCCAGTGCCAGATGGTGTAATCCAGCCCTGCCAGCCCCTGCGTATAGGCGAATGGAGTCACCCAATCACCTAGCATCATGGTGGGAAAGACGATGACATAACACCCGATGAGCGAAATACCGAATCCATGCTCGAATGTCCCACGCGGCAGCAGTTTATACATGCGCCACACCATGATGCCCTGCGCTAACCAGAAAGCCATAAAAGTCACGGTTCCGGTGATGCCCGTCTGGGCGATAATGTCAATGTAGTTGTTGTGTGAAAGCTGATACATGAAGCCCATATAGGTCGAGAAATACATCTCATACCCGGCTGGCCCCGTCCCGAACAACAAATGCTTTCCGGTCAGCTTGAACACTTCACTCCACGCATTCGCCCGCGTTTCGCCGGAGATAGTGTTTTCTTCTTGAAACGTCTCTGCGAAGAAAGCCAGATTGATAACATACACCGAGATGACCAGCACCGTAGCGATGATGAACAGCTTGCGCGAATAGAACCACAGTAGCACGCCCAACCCCAGCAGCAGAGGAACCCAACCGCTGAGCCACGAAATCGCCGTACCGAAGGTGATGAAAACCCACCCACCCGTCACGCTCAACAGTAAAATCCGCAACCGCCGATCCAATTGCTGGTTGAACAACACCTGCCCCATCGCCAGAATACCTACCCACGCTGCAAATTGCCCACGATCATTGAGCAGCGGAACCGAGACTCCGGTCAACGTCGTCACCAGATTAATGATGCCCGCCACCACAAACAACATCACGACAATGCGGAGCATCTTCATCGAGCGTATATGCGCGGCGAACAGCATGTAGGTTAACGGCGAAATAATCAGCACCACAGTGGACATCAGACGCGGAAATGGTCGTTCTTCAAAGACGTGCTTCACCGTCGCTTCAACGTATTCCATGCTCCAGAAATACGAGATGACCGCCACACACATGAACAGAAAAGCGGGGATATTGGCGGTGGAAGGACGTATCTCCACCTTACGATTGACGAGGAACATCTGCATCAGCCAGATGACTGACCAGCCCATCAGGAACAGGAAGGTGAAGGTCAACTTGGTGGCAGTGCCGGTGCTAATCCCTTCGTGGACGAACAACGACAAACTCAGCACCAGCACTGCGCCGAGGTGCATATTCATATAGAGAAATACAAACCCGGCAACCGCCACCGCTACTAGCAGCGGGAACATGGCGACCATTGGATTGCCGCCTGTATCCAGCCCCCGGAAGGTGAACCCCGCCGCAACAGACAGCGCCAAGCACATGCCCACCAGCACCACGCGAATAGTTAGGCTGTAGTTCCGGTCGAGGAAGTAGTAGCGCAATTTGCCGATAACTTCCGACCGCCCGAACAGGGTCAACATCTATTCTCTGTCCTCATCCGGCGGCGCAGCACTTTCGCTGCCCCGTGCCGCTGCCAGCAACTTATCGCGCTGACCACGCAGCAAATCAGGAATCTTACCACTCGTCGGCTTGGGAGCAGGTGGCAATTCTGCCGTAGTCGGGGACGATGGCGGCTGGTTGGATGACCCGCTACCCAGTTTGGAAAGCGATTGACGTGGGATGCGTTCCAACAGCGCCATGATCTCGGTTTCCCGAATCCAGCGGCGACGGCTGTGCGTTTCGATCTTCAGGTAGCCGGTCTTGATCCAATCCTCAATCGTGTCACTGGTCACACCCAGTTGCACCGCTGCGGCCACCACACTGTACAAACGCACGCCGTCTGGCGCGAGGTTGACATTGGCGTTCAGCTTAAAGCGGCGCGTACCGGCTGCGGCGATTTCGCGGCTGAGGTGATCGGGACTGATCGCCAGTTGACGGCGGTAGTATGGACGGTTGTAAGTGCTGGTGACTTGCAGTGGCAGGCGGTTGAACGCCACACCATAGATATTGGCTTTGTGCGACTGCTGAAACATTTGCAGCACACGCTGTAGCCCCCGGTAAGTGGTGCGCTGGGAATGCACAACGATCAACACGCCGTCGCTATGTTCTGCGAGGAACGCAGTATCCGGGCCGCCGATGGCCGGAACTGCGTCGAATACCACAATATCAAACTGTCGCTTTACCGCATCAATCAGCGACAACAAGCGTGCTCCACTTAACAGCGATGCCGGATCACCTGTAGCGCGTCCACAGGGCAAAATGGCGAGATTTTCGTAGCCACTCTCCAGCACCGCCCGCGACAGCAATACCCCAACATCATCTCGCCCTGCCAGAATGTCCGACAAGCCCATCACGTTTGGCAGGCGGAACAATTCATGCAAATTGCCTTTGCGGATGTCGCCATCCACCAGCAGCGTGCGTAGACCCGATTGCGCCCATGCCAACGCCAAGTTGGAGGCTGTGACGGTCTTGCCATCCCCCGAATCGTAACTGCTCATGGTCATCACACGCGGCGGTTTGCCACCCGCTGCCAACACAATCTTGGCGCGAAGCTGGCGAATCATTTCGCTTTCGATGGCTTCCGGCATCGTAATCAGATACAACGGCAATTTGGCACGCGGAACGATGCCTAACGGTCCCAGCACCTTCACACCGGCGATGCTGTCCATACTTTCGTTCCACTGAAGGCGGTCATCGAAAAATGCGATCAGCATAATAGTCGCTAACGAGATGACCAGCCCTGCCACGCCGGAGAGCAACACGCTGCCAAATGATCCGGTCACACGCATAGCATTCTGCGCCGTCGCCACATCGTAAATTTGCAACGCGCCACTGGGGTCATTCAGAGTCGAACTCATGTCCGCGTACAACTTTTGAACATCTTGCAGCGTCTTTTGAGTCGTGGTCTGATCTTCGAGATTCTGGGCGATTTCCACCGCTGAAGTCAGGGTCGCACCCGCCGAAAGAAGCTGGTTATACCTGTCCTGAAGCTCGGTGATTTGCTGTTCCAGTTTGCGGAGCTGCTGGCGCTTAAATTCGGTTTCCTGCGACACTTTCTCCGTCGGACTCTGGGTGATGACTTCCTGCGCCACAGCGTTCACAATGTCTGCCGCCCGGATGGCATCTGTATCCGCCATCCAGATTTCCAGCAGCGGCAGGTTGCGATCCGGGATTGCCGAAATACGCTTACCCAAATCAGCGGCGCTGATGTTGAGGTTCATACGCTCCACAACCGGCTGCAATACGCGGTCGCGGGTGGTCAGGCCAGCATAGATGGACATTAAATCCTGAATGGCGGAATATCCAGAAGGGTCTTGCAGTGCAGTACCGATATTTTGCCCGAACCAGATTGTGGCACGCGCATAATACACATCCGGTTGACGTGCGCGGACAAATGCGCCCACGCCCGCGCCTAGTGCCACCGAAAGGAGGATAAGCCACCACCATTTCAGGACAAGGTTCAAAGCGATTTGAAACGGTGCGGATGCAGATTTCACAAATCGTACCTCACTGACTTACGACAAGCTGGAAACATTGTACAGATTATTTCGGTGAACTAACAACACCCTAAACACTCGCCTGCCGGGGCTACCATGCAGCACTACAATGCAGAGGTTGGCTTGATGCGCTCGATATCTGCCAGCGCCTCGCCCGCAAAGCGGCACAGCAACCCCATCAGCGCCAGATCGTCCTCGGAAAACGGCTCATCCCCCGGCTGATTCAGCGCCTCGATCAAGCCGTACACCTTACGATCACCAATCAGAGGGGCAGCCGCAATAGACTGCGTACGGAAAGTGAACTGGTCATCAATAATGTGCGAGAAACGTGGGTCACGGCGCACATCACGCACCAGCGTTGGCTCAGCATTCTGCATGACCCATCCAGCGACACCCTCACCTGCCGGAATGCGGTAGCCGTGCAGGTTAGCCGCCAGCGTCCCCTGCACCAGTACAAATTCCAATTCGTTCTTCTCGTCATCGAGGAGCAACAACGACCCATCCGGTGCGTTCAGCAGATTCAGCGCCTTCAGGAAAATCTGCTCTAGCAGCGGGAGCAACTCGTCATCACTGCTAAACTGCTTGGCAGACAACATAAGGGTATTCAGAATTTGCACAAATTCGCGCAAATCTCGTAGTTCTTCGGTCAGGCGTTCATTTTCTGCTTGCAAGCGCGTGTTCTCGCGCCGTAGAACAGCCATCGGGTTAGTGACCATCACGCAGAATCCTCTCGTTGGGTAAACTTACACCATCTGGCTTAATCTTACCGTCCTATTGTAAGCGAATTTGCAGATCAGCCAATCTACGACTGCCCACCCATCATCAGCGCCCGGAAGATGAACGTTGCCCCCGTTCATCCTGCGCTGCCCATGCCGCCTCGTCCAACAGTTCGCCCTCATCGTCCGTCATGCGTTCCAACCGGCGGTGGCGCTTGGGTTTCTCATCCATGTCTTCACCCGCCAACCAGCCCCGTTCGCGCTCGATCTCACGGTCAATCGCACGTTCGCGCATCTCTACCAGAATGAAGTTGATGGCGTGAATCGCCACACCCACGAACCAGCCCACACTAATAAGCGCCAGAATCGTCAGAATAGTCGCCCGCAAACCTTCAGACAGCGTACTGGGAATGACCGCCCATGCAAATAGGTTGATGATGACAAATGCGATCAAATGCCCATAAAACTCGGCGCGACTCCGGTAACGTTCGGTCATCCGTTTGCGGATGGCTTCATAACGCTCATCGTTCATGAAGCACTCGCCTAAAATCCAAGTTCTTCGAGGGTTAAAGGTGCGGTACGCTTTTTCAAGCGCAGCACCCGGTACATCACTGTGAAATCGGGGCGATCAGCCTTCGTTTTACGCGGCTCTATCGCCTCGCACTCGAACACATGCTCCACCAGATCATACGTCGCTTGACTGATGAGTACTTCGCCGCCCTCGGCATTCTCTTGCAACAGCTTGCCCAAATCCATCGCGTCGCCCAGTGCGCCGAACTCCTTACGACTGCTGCCGCCAATGTTGCCCAACACCGCCAGCCCGCTGTGAACACCGATGCCGTAGAACAAACGGTGTTCCTCCGGCATGATTTCGTGCAGCGCCAGCAGGTCGGAGCGCATACTCATGGCAGCACGCACAGCCCGCAGCGCATGATCTTCCTGCGGGTTCAACGGGGTATTGAACAACCCCGTCACCGCGTCACCCATGTACTTATCCACCACACCGTCGTACAGGTTGATCGCGTCGCTGGCGAGGCTGAGGTAACGGTTAATGATCTCCATCAGCACTTCGGGTTCCAACTTCTCGCTGAAGTTGGTGAATCCGCGCACGTCCGAATACAGCACGCTGATCTGGCGCTCCTCACCGCCAATTTCATCCACGCGCCGCAGCAAACCGGGGTCGAACTTACTATATCCGCCCGCGATACGTAGCTGCTGCGTTTGGCGGCGGGTTTCGGTCAGGTCGTCCAGCACCATTGCCACGCCCTGCGCCATCTGATGTGCATCGCGCAAGGGGCTGAGTATCACATTCCAGTAGCGTTGGCCGCGTCCGGGGATGTTTGGTTCGGCATCCAACCGTTCACGCACGCCCAATTCGCGCACCTTCGCCAGTGCCACCTCACAAACACCGTGCAGCGCCGCCGCCGCCAATTCCAGCGGTTGCCCGATGAGCGCATCCCGTGAGCAGTTCAAAATGAGTTCGGCAGCCGGATTACAGTCCATAATCATGTTCTGGTTATCCAGCGTGACGACACCGCCCGCAATAGAGGCGAAAATGCTGGTCATCAGGTCGCGGGCTTCGGTCATCTGCGCCACTTGCAGCCGTAGCTCCTCGAACAACCGCGCATTTTCGATGGCAACAGCCGCTTGGTTGGCGAACGCTTTGAGCAGGTTCAGGTCATGCGGTTTGAACAGCGCCGCCATCACGCGGTTATCGCAGTACACCACACCGATCACCTTCTCGCGCACCGTCAGCGGCACAGCTAGAATGCTACGTAGTTGGAAGCCGATGATGCTCTGATGCCCCTGATAGCGGTCATCCTTGCTGGCGTTGTCGGTCAGGACGGCCTCGCCCGTGCTGGCTACCTGATTCACGATGGTCTTGCTGACCACAATCTCGCCCTTGGCCATCTGCTCCTGATCTATACCGCGCCGCACCGGATATTCCATGTCGTCCGTTTCGCGGTTTTTGAGCGCGATATAGCCACGCTCCGCACCGGTGATACGGATGACGGTATCCATAACCTGATTCAGCACTTCGGCTGGCTCAAGCGACGAGTTGATGAGCGAGGTCGTATCCGCCAGCGCCCGCAACTGTTTCAGTTCGGTCAGGGTGGCCGCCAGATTATTGTTGAGCTTCTCCAGATGCGCCTTCAAGCTTTTCAGGCTGTCCAGCGAACCGGAAGGCAGGTTCATCCCACGCTGGCGCAGCACGTCTCGCTGGGCACGCAACAATTCCATCAAGTCGCCCGTGCGCTGGATGAGATGGCGCAACTGCTCCTGCGCGGAACTCTGGCTTGTCCGAATTTTTGCGGTATCGTCATGAAATCCGGGGTTCATGTGCGGAACACCTCATAAACAGTGGTGAACTGCTGGCGGCCTTTGGCCTTGATGGGATCATGATCTTTCAGGTGAATGTGACCGGGCAACCCATCCAGTTGCTGCTGGACATAGCCCACATTCGCCTCGCTGATGATGATCTGTCCACCTTTGGCGTTCTCCAGCAGACGGTGAGACAAATTGATGGTATCACCCAGTGCGGTGAAATCGCGGCGGCTGAGACTCCCCACGTTGCCTGTAGTCGCCACGCCGCTGTGAATGCCCACGCGGTACAGGTGATTATTCGGGTCAAGCCCCTGTCGTGCATACAATTCGACAAAGCGTTCGCGCATTTCGAGCGCCGCCGCCACCGCCTGCCACGCATGATCCGGTTGCGGGTTAATCTGCGTATTGAACAGCGCCATGACTTCCGTACCCATGTACTTATCCAGCACGCCGTTAAAATCGCTTATACAGTCCGTCGCCACCGCCAGATATTCGTTCAGCAAGTCCATGACCTGCTTCGGGCGCAGTTCGGGCGGGAAGGTCGTGAAGGGACGCACATCCACGAACATGCAGGTCATCTCGCGCCGTTCGCCGCCTAAGGCGAGGTTGGCGATGTCCTCGATATTATCTACCATCGCGGGCGGCAGGTAGCGGCGCAGGATGTTCAGGCGGTCTTCGCGTTCACGCTGTTCAGTCAGGTCGTCTGCCACCAGCGCCACACCCTGAAGCTGCCCTTCCGGGTCTTTCAGGGGAGATAATTTCAAGCCGAGGAGCAACCGTCCCCGGTTGTGATGCTCATATTCCGCCTCGAACGCGGCGCTTTCACCCTGCTCAATGCGCGTGAGAATGTCATCTTTCAACGCCGGAATCACCGACTCTAACAACTGCCCTAGCGCGTGTTCCGGCTCAATGCCCAGAATGTCGCCCGCTGCCGCGTTGAAGGTGCGGATAGCATCGTCCTGCGTAGTGGTAATGACCCCGCTACCGATGGACGAGAACACGTTCGACATCACCTCTTGCAGTTCGGTGATTTCATTCAGGTAGGCCTGCGCCTGCATGAACAGCCGCGCATTTTCGATGGCAACGGCCATCTGGTTCGCAAAAGCCGACAGCACCCCTTTTTCCCGATCCGAGAACATGCCGGAGCGCAGGCGATTATCCACATATACCGCGCCGGTAATCTGGTCTTTGTAGCGCAGCGGCACGCATAGCACCGAGCGCAGCACCATCTGCGCGATGGTCGAAACCTGCTGCAAGCGGGTGTCGCCATAAGCGTTATCGCTCAAAATGGGCTGCCCGGTAGTAATGACCTCGTTCAGAATGGTCTGGCTGCCCTGAAACCCGCTGGACTGCCCGGTTTCCAGATCACGGGAGACGCGGAAATCCAGTTCGCCGCTGGCATGATTGCGAAGCACGATATAGCCACGTTCCGCGCCCGTCAGCGAAATCACTTCATCAATGGCTTGCGTCAACACATCGTCCAGATCAAGGGACGAGTTAATCATCGCTGAAGTCGCCGCCAGCGCCCGCAGTTGCGCCAGTTCGGTATCCTCACCACCCATGTGCTTCTGAAGCGCGGTCAGATCACGATCAATGCTTTCGAGGTTCTGCATCGCGCCCGGCGGCAAATTCATGCCGCGCATCTTGAGAATTTCGGCTTGGCTGCTGAGCGCGGCGATCACCTCGGCAATATACACTTTGAGACGCTGCACATCGTTAATCGGATGTGTATTTCCATCAAGCATGTTCACACCCCGCCGTATGCTGAATGTGAAAATTATACACCCGTTCCAATCCTGCGCTTGTGAAGGGAACGTCTGTTACGTAAATAAGGAATAAAAAAGGGCATGATGCGCTCATGCCCTTCCGACTCATGCGTTTGTTCAGCAGCGATTACGGCAGTTTGCAGCCCACCACCGGACGGCCCTCCGCCGCCAGCGTTTCGATCTCCTCGCGAGCATTCTGTACCGCCGTCGCGCCATCCAGCACTTCCAGCGCGGTTGCGAACGACTGCGTTTCCCCCGGTTGGAGCATGACCAAGCGCCCATTCTTGCGGGCGGAATTCAAGCCTTCTGGCAAGCAGTTGCCCGGTTCCACGCCGCACACCACAATCCCCTGACGGGTATTCTTCCACTGGGTCAGGTATGGCAGTTCCGTCGTGCGCCAGCGCACCGCAAGGCCAAACTCGCCATGCACGTTCAGCGCCGCCAGCGAATAACCCGCTGTATCGGCATGAACATGATGGAAAAAAACCTGCTCCAGATAACTGGCAGACGGTGCGTTATACAGCGGCCAGTTGGGCAGCCCCGGCATCGCCTGTTCGTTGCGGGCGACCACCTGCCCGCTGGACATCAAGCGCGTCCCATGCTGAATCAGCGGGAAGCCCACGTTGAAATGGTACAGAATCATGAACGGGACGGGTTCATCACCAATATTGGTGATGGTATCGTCAATCTGAATGACGGGTGAAGCCAGATCAAGCGTGTAGGTGCGCTCAAGACGGATTTGCTCCGCGAACAACCGCGACTCGTGGACTGCGCCCTTGAGCGTGACCTTATAGCGTCCATCAGCTGCCCAACCACCATCCACCGAAACATCGCCCGCCCGTAAGCGGGTGGCGTTCCCGTGCAAATCGCGGGACTCGCCAGTCACATCATCCTTCTCTGGCGGGCCGACATGCAGCAGACCGCATGTCACCAGCAAACCGCCGTTGAACTGCCGCAGCCACATCATGCCATCATCGGGCGGGTGCGGCGAACCGGGGCTGACCCACGTCAGCGGCAGACCTTTGTAGCTGGCCGTCCAGATGTCCAGACCGCGATCCGGCAGAATGGTGAAGTTCAAACCAGCGGCGTTGTAGGCTTCCACAATCCGCATCCCGTTGGGGAGTGTGCTGGAGCGAAAGCCGACGAACTGCCGCATATCTAGACTGTGCTTTTCGAGGATGTCTCGCGTCCACTGGCGCGGGTTGAGCATTATAAAACCCCCTTCAGGTTAACCCGTAACTACGATCAGTGTAACCTGTTCGGCGTTAAAGGGGGTATGCCATAAGAAACGGAGTCCCTCATCCCCCGCCCTTCTCCCTCATGGCGAAGGGAGTAAAGTAGGCAGACACAGCATTCCTCCCCTCTCCTAGCTGTACTCAGCGGTTGAGAGAGGGGTTGGGGGTGAGGGCTACCTGCTACAGCCGCATCAGGCGATGCTGGCTTCGGGGTGCTCAAACTGGCTGTTGTACAGATCGGCGTAGAAACCGCCCCGCGCCAGCAATTCCACATGGTTGCCCTGCTCCACAATGTCGCCGTCCTTCATCACCAGAATCAGGTCGGCGTTGCGGATGGTGGACAGGCGGTGCGCGATGATGAAACTGGTGCGGTTGTGCATCAGATGATCCATCGCCTTCTGAATCAGCACTTCGGTGCGCGTATCCACCGAACTGGTCGCTTCATCCAGAATCAGGATGGTCGGGTCGGCAAGGATGGCGCGGGCAATCGTCAACAACTGCTTTTGCCCCTGCGACACGTTAGAGGCTTCCTCATCCAGCACCGTGTTGTAGCCGTCCGGCAACGTCCGCACGAAATGGTCTACATGCGCCGCTTTCGCCGCCGCGATCACCTCATCGTGGGTGGCGCTCAAACGACCGTAGCGGATGTTCTCCAGAATGGTGTCGTTGTACAGCCACGCATCCTGAAGCACCATGCCAAACTTACCGCGCAGGTCATCACGGGTGAAGTCACGGATGTCGTGACCATCCAGCAAAATCACGCCGCTGTTCACATCGTAGAAACGCATGAGCAGCTTGACCATCGTGGTCTTGCCCGCCCCGGTGGGGCCAACGATGGCGATCTTCTGACCGGGTTTCGCCTCCGCCGAGAAGTCGTTGATAATGATCTTGTCCGGCGAGTAGCCGAAGTGGACGTTCTTGAACTCCACATGGCCTTCCACGTTCGCCACCTTCAGTGGATTGCTCGTGTCCGGCACCTCTTCTTCTTCTTCGAGGAACTCAAACACGCGCTCGGCCGCCGCAGCCGTCTGCTGAAGCACGTTGGAGATGTTGGCAATCTGCGCGATAGGCTGCGTGAACAGACGGACATACTGGATGAACGCCTGAATATCGCCCACCGTGATCGCGCCTTGCACCGCCAGATACCCGCCCAGAATGGACACGGCTACATAGTTCAGGTTGCCCACGAACATCAGCACGGGCATCATCAGGCCGGAGATGAACTGCGACTTCCATGCGGTGTTATACAGCGTGGCGTTGTACTTATCGAACTTCTCGATGCTTTTCTGCTCGCCGTTGAACGCCTTGACGACGATATGCCCGCTGTACATCTCCTCGATGTGTCCGTTGACATGCCCCAGATAATCCTGCTGTTCCTTGAAGTAGTGCTGCGAACGCTTAATCACCAGCGCGATGATGACGAACGACAACGGGATAATCACCAGCGAGGCCAGCGTCATGCCGAAGCTGATCGAAAGCATCATCACGAACACGCCCACCAGCATGGTGATCGAACTCACGATCTGCGACAAACTCTGGTTCAGCGTCTGGCTGACGGTATCCACATCGTTCGTCACGCGGGACAGCACTTCGCCATGATTCGTGCCGTCGAAGTAACGCAGCGGCATCCGGTTGATCTTCTCCGAGATGTCCTTGCGGAAACGGTAGGTGATTTGCATCGAGATATTGGTCATGATCCAGCCTTGCAAGTAGTTGAAGGCTGTCGAAAGCAGATACAGACCAATCATCAGCACGATGATGTTGCCAATGTACTCGAAATCAATCCCACTCCCCGTACCGGAAAGCTGCCCCATCACCCCCTCGAACAGCTTGGTGGTGGCTTTGCCGAGGATTTTGGGGCCGACAATCGTGAACGCAGTGGCCGCAATCGAGAACAGGAACACCACTACGATAGAGATCTGATACGCCTTCAGGTACACGGCCAGTTTACGCATCGTGCCTTTGAAATCACGCGCTTTTTGAACCGGCCCCATCATGCCGCCGGGGCCATGCCCGCCACCCGGACCACCCATCGGGCCGCGCTCGCCGCTTTGACCGGGACGTTGTGCTGTGAACATCATGATGCAAGTTCCTCCATGCTGAGCTGCGACAACGCGATTTCGCGGTAGGTTTCGCAGTTAATCATCAATTCGCTGTGCGTGCCTTGCCCCACGATCTTCCCTTCGTCCAGCACCACGATATGATCGGCAGTGAGAATGGTGGCGATACGCTGAGCCACGATGAGCAGCGTGCTATCGGCAGTGTATTCCTTGAGGGCGCGGCGCAACGCCACATCCGTTTTGAAGTCCAGCGCCGAGAAACTGTCATCGAAAATGTAGATAGGCGGGTTCTTGACCAGTGCGCGGGCAATCGAGAGCCGCTGCCGCTGCCCGCCAGAGACGTTCGTGCCGCCCTGCGAAACGGGCGAGAACAGGCCGTCCGGCATATCGCGCAGGAAATCGGCAGCCTGTGCCACTTCCGTCGCCTTTTGCAGCATGTCGTCCGAAGCGTCATCGTCGGCATAGCGCAGGTTGCTGTCAATCGTGCCAGAGAACAGGTTGCCCTTCTGCGGCACATAGCCGATGCGTTCACGCAGGTCGTGCTGCGATACTTCGCGGATATCCACCCCGTCAATCAGGATCGAACCTTCGGTCACATCGAAGAAGCGCGGGATCAGGTTGATGAGCGTGGATTTGCCCGAACCCGTCGAACCGATAAAAGCCGTCGTCTGACCGGGCAGCGCCGTGAAGTTCAACTCGTGCAGCACATCTTCTTCCGCGCCGGGGTAACGGAACGACACCTGCTTGAACTCGATCTTGGCGTTGAACGGCTCCGCGAACTTCTTGGGCTTTTCCGGGTCGAGGATGCTCGGTTCTACCTCCAGCACATCGGCGATACGATCTGCTGACACCGAAGCACGCGGTAGGATGATGAACATGAACGACAGCATGAGGAAGGACATCACGATTTGCATGGCGTACTGCATGAAGGCCATCATGTTGCCCACCTGCATATTGGCTTCCGCCACCTGATGCGCCCCTACCCAGATGATGAGCAGCGAAACGCCGTTCATAATTAGCATCATGGCCGGCATCATGACCACCATCACGCGGCTGACGAACAGGTTGACGCGGGTTAAATCCTGATTGGCCTGATCGAACCGCTTCTCCTCGAAAGACTGCGTATTGAACGCACGGATGACCATCATGCCAGAAAGATTCTCGCGGGTGACGAGGTTCAACCGATCAACCAGCTTCTGCATGATACGGAACTTGGGCAGCGCCAGTGTGAACACGCTGAAAATCAGGCTGAGCAGCGCGATGACGGCAATGGCAATCGTCCACCACATCGAAGCGTCGGTACTGATGGCCTTGATGATGCCGCCCACCGCCATGATCGGTGCGTAGAAAATCATGCGGATCATAATCATCACCAGCATCTGAAGCTGAGTCACATCGTTGGTAGAACGGGTGATGAGCGACGAAACGGAGAACTTCTCGAACTCTGCATTGGAGAAGTTTTCGACCTTCGTGAAGATGTCGCGGCGCAGGTTGCGTGCCATGCCCGCTGCCGCCCGTGCCGACAAGAAACCCACCGTCACCGTGCTTGCGCCGGAGAGCAGCGACAGCACCAGCATGACCAATCCGGTGCTGATGATGTACTGGTTCTGCATACTGGTGGTATCCATACCCAGCGCAGCGTACTCGGTCTTGACGGCGCTCATGGCTGCCTGCGTGACCATCGTTTCGCCCAGCGACGCGAAGCGCGTATTGACTGCTTCCAGCATCTTTTCCCGCGTGGCAGCGGGCAGCAGCCCCAGCATGGCGAACACGTTCGTGCCAGCCGGCAGCTTGGACAGATCAAAACTGCTCCCACTGGCGGCACTCATCGCAGCAGCTTTTTCGGGGTCAGCCAGCGCCTGTTCGATGCCTGTGACCGCGAGGAAGGCTTTCGCCATCGGCATCTTGATCGTTTCCAGCGTGGCCGCGTCGGTGGTTTTCAGCACATAAATCGACTCGGTTGCCAGCACCGGATAAGTCTTGACCAGTTCGTTGTAATCCGCCGAGTCGCTCGTGACCAGCGTGAACTGATCGAGTACCGCTGTCTTGTCGGCATCCGTCATGAACAGATTCAGCTTGAGCATCTCGCTCTCGCGGATGGCCTTCGGAATCGGGCTGTCAATGCC
>CAIVEA010000140.1 GCA_903904765.1 uncultured Chloroflexota bacterium | reverse complement strand
TGCCGCGAACAGGCTGCGCGAGTTTTCGACGGCCTGCCGATGCGTGAAGGTGCGGTGATTGAAGCGTACCCAGTAGGTGTTCACCAGCACATCCACGCCGCGCAGCGCCGCAGTCAAGTGGTCATCGAAGCGCAGCGGATAGGCCGCGATGGGGGGCGAATCCGGTTTGCGTGGACTGTTGGTGAGCGTGATCGTCTCCATGCCCTGTTCCAGCAGTTGCCGCACAATTGCGCTGCCAGAGTAGCCGAATCCGCCTGTGACTGCGTACTTCATGTTCGTCCTCCTGAAAGTGAACACGTTCATTATTCGAGCGAAAAAAAGAGCCTATGTGTTGCTCCCCAGAACGCTATCCATGATGCGGACGAAGCGGCTGATCTGTTTGGCGGCGAAGGGTAGCGCCAGACTGCGGAGCAGCCACGGGAGCAAATCCTGAATGAAGCTGAGCAGGGCAGTTGTGCCGCGCTGTCCTTCGCTGCTGTCGCGCAGCCAGAACAGGATGACCGCGAAATGCAGGCCATACAGCAGCCTGCCGATGTCCTGCACATAGGCGGGGCGGGGGGCATCGTTGGAACGAGCAACGAGCGTGATGAAAGCACTTTCGGCACGTTCGCGCATGGTGCTGGCTTCTGCGCCGAGCAAATCCGCGCCGGACTTGGGCGTGAGGATGGTGCTGAACAACGCCGCGAATGCTTCGCGGTAGGGGGCGGCCTGACCCAAGCGATCGGTCATGGTTAGCACGAAGCGTTCCGCCACACTGCCTGCTGGCAGTGCGCTGATGGCCTCATCGGTTTCGGCGGCCATCTGCTGATACAGCGCCAGAATCAGCGATTCTTTGCTCTCAAAATAACGATAGGCCAACCCCAATGACACCCCGGCCTCCGCTGCAATATCGCGGATGGTGGTGGCACTGTATCCCCGCTGGACGAACAGGTCGAGCGCGGTGCGCTGGATGAGTTCGCGGGTGCGTTCGGCTTTGGGGGTGAGGTCGGTCATCTCGGAATCTTAAAAATGAACACGTTCACTTTATAATAGAACCATTTGCAATGGCTGTCAAGCGGTTATAGATGGATGAAAATTCTGAAATGAATTTCTTGCATCCATCCGTGTTTGGTGTTATGTTCTCTAGAGAACTAGCGTTTATTGAATTTATTGCTGATGAACCATGCTTTAAGTCTTGCTATCGATAAATCCAGCGCCGTGCCGATTTACTTCCAGCTTCAGCAGGAGATTGCCGCTTTGATCGAGTCCGGCATCCTGAAGGCGGGGGATGCGCTGCCTTCGGAGAACGAACTGGCGCGGCAGTACAGCATCAGCACCATGACGGTGCGGCAGGCGATGGGGGAGCTGGTCAGCAGCGGCTTTGTCCACCGCGAACGTGGACGGGGGACGTTTGTCTCGGCGCGGCGCATGGGGCATTCGCTGGAGCGTATGGTCGGCTTCTCCGAAGATATGCAGTCGCGGCAGTTGAATCCGTCCTCCGAACTGCTGCTGCTGGAGCTTGCGCCGCCGCCCGCCGATGTGCTGGCGCGGATTGATCTGCCGCCGCAGACCGATCTCATCCGGTTGAAGCGGGTGCGCTTCACTAACGGCGATTCGGTGGGCATTCACGACTCGTATCTGCATCAAGTTCCGGTCACGCTGGACGATCTGCGACAGGTCAAATCGTTGTACGGACTGTTGCAGCAGCGCGGTGTGGTGCTGACCGAGGCTGAGGACGCGATTGATGCGGTGAGCGCAACGGCGGACGAGGCGGCGCTGCTGCACATCCACCCCGGCGACCCGCTGCTGCGGACGACGCGCTTCTCGTGGGATCAGCAGGGGCAATTTGTGGAATATGTGGTGGCGCTGTATCGTGCCGATTTGTACCAGTATCGCATTCGTCTGCGGCGCTAGTGTGCCGCATTGTTTCGTCCGGTAGCCGAGTGTGTGAACAGTCGAGGAGGTCTATCGCAGTTCATTGGCTCCCTAAACCTTCAATTCATGTGTCCGTTGAGCTATTGCTTTTGAGGAGATGTCTCATGTCTAAACGGTTGTCTGTTGTTCTTTTTCTGCTGTTGGTGGTAGTGCTGAGTGTGAGCGCGGTTCACGCTCAGGATGCCAAGCGCGTGGCGCTGATTATCGCGCAGGGCGGTCTGGGTGATCGTTCCTACAACGACTCGGCCTTTGCCGGTCTGACGCTGGCCGCTGCCAATCTGGGCGTGGAAGTGACCCCGATTGAATCCTCTGATCCGGTGGGCGAGGGCGAACAACTGCTCCGCACTGCCGCCGAAGCAGGTTTCGATCTGGTCATCACACTGGAATTCAGCCACTTCGACCCGCTGGCGCGTGTCGCCCCGGACTACCCCGACACTCTGTTCGCCATTGTGAACGTGCAGGTGGATGCCCCGAATGTGATTTCCGTCCTGTTCGATGAGCACACCGGTTCGTTCCTCGCAGGTGCGCTGGCGGCGCAGGTGACGACGGATGCCAACATCCCGAACACCAACCCCGACAATGTGATCGGCGTAATCGGTGGTGTGCAGTCCAGCGGTATTGATGTGTTCCTCGATGGTTACCTGCAAGGCGCATGCGCCATCAGCCCGGACATCAACGTGCTGATTGCTTACTCGAATGGCTTCGGCGATCCTGCTACCGGCAGCGAAATGGCGAAGGCCATGAACGAGCAGGGCGCGGATGTGGTGTATCAGGTGGCGGGTTCACGTGTGCAGTCATGGCATGGATGTTAACCATGGTTGGTGCTCGCACTGTGAGCCTGTTCACATTCGGCGTTTGAGATGAATTCACACGCTTAAGATATCTCCCATTCAGCCACGTGCCT
>CAIVEA010000139.1 GCA_903904765.1 uncultured Chloroflexota bacterium | reverse complement strand
TGATCGTGACCTGCTTCGCCACATCCGCAGGCGCACACACGACATAGCCATCTAGCCCAGCGAGGTAGGTCGGGTTGCAAAAGGCCTCGCGGTCATCAGAGAGTATTACGCGGTAGCCACACCACTTCCCCAGTTCAGCCAGCGCCCGCCCCACATGCCCGCCGCCAATCACCAGCAGCAGCGGTGCCGCACCCACCGGCTCCACGAACACTTGTATCGTCCCACCGCACACACCCGGATCGCCCGCCCCAATGTCATTCAGGCTGTAACTCAGCAAGCGGGTTTGACCATCCTCAATGGACTGTAGCGCCTCTTGAATCACTTTGGATTCCATCGCGCCGCCGCCCACTGTGCCGACGATGCTGCCATCACGCCGCACCAGCATCTTGCTACCTGTCCGGCGCGGCACTGAACCCGCCACCTGAACAATAGTCGCCAGCGCCACTTCGTCACCCTGTTCTTGCGCCGCCACCAGCGCCGCATACACCCCGCGTTGCTCATCGTGCATGTTAGCGAATCTCGACTTTCCCGATCACCACATCTCCGGCAGGCGTTCCACCTTCATCCGGTTGCAACCGCTGTCCGTTCGCCGGATCATAAAGCCCGACCGACACCCAGTATTGCCCCGCCGAAAGTTTCGACAAGTCTACCATAAATGTGTCCGAAATCGTTGCCGCCAGCCAATCCCCCGGCGGCAGCGCCCCCCCGCCCGAACGACCATCGGCCTGCGCGTCCGGTGGCTGATCGAGTGCCGCCGAAACATGCACATACACCACATAATCGCCCCTGCTAGTTCCGTCCGCAGTCCAATGCAACGTCACGCTCAGCGATTGCCCATTCCGCACAGGTTCGTCCGCATTCAGCACGAACGCTCCACCCTGATAGGTCGCTGTGGGGGATTGCGGCATCGGCACTGCCTCAAACACGCCCTGAACTACGAAATGAGCATAGGGCGCATAGGTTCCAGCGCGGGTTGTGATCGTGATCGTCGTATCCGCCTGCACCTGTGCCGCCGGAATCAGCAGCGGCACTTCCACCCACTGACCCGGCACATCGGCAATCCAGCGTTCGCCCAGCGGTTCGCTGTTGACCGCCACCGCCACCACGCCGCCGCCACTCACCGGCAGCACACGAGTGATGAGGAGCGCATCTTGGCCTTCGGTCAAGCGCACCTGAAATTCTTCGCGCACTACCCGCCGACCACCATCCACCACACGACACACATCCGCGCCGCAGGCCGCGTAATCGGCTTCATGCACCTCGGTAGGGAAGCCCTCGCCCGTCCCCTGCCACGCATATCCATGAGCCTTTTCATCCAGAATATCCGCCACATTCAGGCTATCCACCAAACGCAGTCCGGTGCTGTATTGCTGGCTGGACGGCTGCATGAACCTCGTGCGCCGATCTGCTGCCGCCCAATCGGGACGGTACACACCCTGAAAAGCGGCTGCCAGTGCCACGTTGTAGCGGTTATCCAGATCAACCGGAAACGAGGCCACGGGAGCGCCATATAAACTCGTCTCCGCCAGCATTCCCAGCCCGAAGCCATGCCCCGGCCCGTAAGCAGCGATCCATTCTGGTCGCTGGCGCATGATGAACTCCGCCATCGCGCCCGGCCCGCTGCGCCAGTATTCCGCCGCCCCCGGCGTGGTTAGCCCCACAATATCCAGCGTGGTGCGCCCGCCCTGATAGCGCATCATGCCCGTATCATGTACCGCCACCGTCGCATCAACATCCGTATTCGCCGCCAACCAGCGTGCCATTGCATACGGCTGCGCGTTGACATAGCCCACATTGAGTTGATAGGCATACCCGAATTGAACCGTCATCAGCGCCGCAGCGCCAGCCCACAGCAGCGCCAGCCCGCCAGCAGCACCGCGCTGAAGCCCCCCGCGCTGCCACAGCGCCGCCAGCCCCCAACCGATCAGCGGGAACAATAGCGCCAGCAGCGGCATCTGGTAACGCTTAAAATGCCAGAATGCGGTATCTAGCGTCGCCACCAGCACCGCCCCGCCACCCAACCACGCCACCAGCACGAAAGCCAAACGTCCGCGCTGACCACGCGGCACAGCCCACAACCCCGCTACTGCCAGCAGCGGCAACAGCGGCACTCCGTACCACAGCCCCCGCGAGTCCAGCCCGATCACGGCTTCCGCGACGATTCGCAGCGTTTGCTCCGCCCAGCGCACCAGCACCGTCCCGACATCGAACGGCACCGCGCCGAAAATGGACTTCGCGGCATTCCCCGAAGCAACTGCCGAACCGGTGAGCAGCACATTGACTAGCGGTTGCACACCGAGCGCCAGCACAGGCAGGAGCAGCAGCAGGCCGGCACGCGGTTGTCCCCACAGCACATAGCGGCGATTCCACGCAACGGAAGCCACTGCCGCCAGCGCGAACCAGCCCCCTTCCGGGCGAATTAAGGCCAGCGCGAACGCCCACGCCGCCAAACCGCGCAACCCGCCACCTGCCCATGCCGCCAGCAGCGCCTCGAACGTCCCCAACAGCAGCAGGATGACCAGCAACGTCTCCATGCCGCTAAAGGCATGCCACGCCGTTGCACCACCTGTGAACGCCAGCACCGCCGCCCACGCCAACCCTTCCGGCGCACCTACGGCACGGGTGAGGCGGTGAACCTGCATCATACTGGCGGTAAGCGCCGCCCACCCGACGAACAGCGCCCACGCCGCCAGCAGCAAGCCGCGAAACCCGATCAGGTCGCCCAACGCCAGCACATACGGGTAGAGAAAACTGGTCGCGCCACTGGTCGGCGGCAGACCGGGGTTATAGACATACGGTTGTCCGACGGCGATCTGGTGGGCATACTGGAAATGAATATAGGTATCATCCAGCGGCATGAGCAGCACGCCGCCTGTCGCCCGCAGGCCGCCGATCACATAGGCCAGCGCCAGCAGCAGGCTGACTGCGCCACAAATCACCCATCGCAATGCCGGTTTCCTGTCGAACACCCTGCGCCCTGCTCCATTCCTATCGCACCCATTCTCGCATCATTGTACCGTAACCGTCCGCCGCGTAGCAGGCAACAAAAAGGGGGCGATGTGCGCCCCCTGTCATGAGTCCGTTTGGCCCTGCGAACGGGTTAGCTCGAATACCCGTTGGCGAAGGTGTCAATCATCATGCGTACATCCGGCCCCAGCGGGTACAGGATCGGGCAGGTCGCGCCATACGACACGTACTCCCGCACCTTCTTCTTCACCTCTTCCGGCGTGCCGGAAGCAGTAATCATTTGCACCACATCATCGGGGACGAGTTTCATCGCTTCCAGAATCTGTTCTTCGGTAGCCGGCCATGTCAGCACCTGACCAATTTCATCCAGCAGTTCCTGACTCACGCCACTGGCCTTCATGATGTGCGGTTG
>CAIVEA010000138.1 GCA_903904765.1 uncultured Chloroflexota bacterium | reverse complement strand
GTCAAGTACATCAACGCTATGGTCGCTGAAGAATTCGGCAAGACCGCGCTCGATCTGGCGCTGGCCGCCATCAAGGGCGAACCCAGCCCCGGTGTCATCTACAACATGACCCCCGTTGACTTCTTCTCCAGCGATCCTGCTAAGGTGCAGGCATGGGTGGATGGTCAGGGCGGCTAATTAGCCAACCTGTCAGTCAATTTTTCTGGTGTATTGGCTTCTGGCATCAGAAGCCAACACACCTTTTCGTGTGAACAGAACCTATAGAGATTTATACTGGACTGCAAAATAATCATTAGGAACTAGCCGGATGACTGAAATCCCAGCTTTGGAATTAAAAGGTGTTCACAAGTTCTATCCGGGTGTCACGGCACTTGAACAGGTGGATTTTGCCATTCGTCCGGGTGAAATCCGGGCACTAGTCGGCAAAAATGGCGCGGGTAAATCAACACTTATCCGAATTGCCTGCGGCTTAGAAAAACCAGATCAGGGGACGATTGCCATTCGCGGACAACAAGTTCACTTACACAACCCGGCGGATGCGCGGAACTTTGGGATTGAAATCGTCAGTCAAGAACTCAATCTCGTCCCGTGGATGGATGTGACCGAAAATATCGCATTGGGACGTTGGATCAAACGTCGGGGAAGCATTGATTATCCCGAAATGCGGCGGCGGGCCGTGGCAGCACTCGCCCGATTGGATATGGAAATTGATACCACACTGCCTGTGACCCGGCTAAGTCCGGCACAACAGCAGTTGGTCGAAATCGCTAAGGCGCTTTCCCGTGAGCCATCGGTTCTACTGCTGGACGAACCGACTTCCAGCCTGCCCTTGACCGAAGTGGCCGTTCTGCTTGCGACGATCAAACGCATAGCGAGTCAGGGTGTGGCGATTATTTACGTGTCTCACCGATTGTCCGAGATTGCCGAAATTGCCGACTCGGTTACAGTGCTGCGAAACGGCAAGTTAATCGGCACATCTTCGCTCAAAGATGTCACTGAACAGGATATTGTCGCGCAGATGGTCGGGAGCGATGTCGTTTTACAACAGATCGAAACCCGGGACTATACGGCGCAACCTGTCGTGCTGCATGTTGAAGACCTGAGCATTCCGCCGCGTATCGAGCATGTCACATTCGATTTGCATAAGGGCGAGGTGCTGGGATTAGCTGGCTTACTAGGAACAGGGCGCAGTGAAATCCTGCGCACGATTGCAGGTTTCAACCGGACAGAACAGGGACAAATCACATTACTGGCTGGTGGAACACACAAAGCCAGTGTTCAGCACATGATCGCGCAGGGTGTGGCGCTGGTCGCCGAAAACAGGCGCGATGAAGGGATCATCCCTTATCTCGGAATTCACGAAAATGTGGCCATCGGACGCTGGAAACAGGTCACCAAGCGGGGCATCATCTCGTGGCAACGGGTTCGTTCGGTAATGGCAGACCTCATCCAAAAGCTCTCAATCAAAACGCCCACACTAGAAACGCCGATCATGAACCTCTCTGGCGGCAACCAGCAAAAAGTGGTCATCGGGCGCTGGTTGGAAGTGGCTGACCGTGTGCTTCTGCTGGATGAGCCGACACGCGGTGTGGATGTGGAAGCCAAAAGCCAGATTTACGACATCATTCGCCGGGCTGCACAACGCGGAGTCGGCATTCTCGTCGTTACCAGTGAACTGGAAGAATTGTTGTGGTGCTGCGACTCCATCATCTTCCTGCACAATGGCAAAGCGTCAAAGAAATATGCGCGTTCAGAACTAACTGTTGATCTTCTCAACATGTTAGTCAACGGGGGAAAGCTATAACAATGGCGAATCAGGGTACAACCGTCACGCAACACACGGCCTCCAGTTCAAAACCACGAGCCGGACTGAAATCCTTCATTCGCAGGAATTTGAATGAAATTACCCTGTTGATCGGATTAGTACTGGTTGGTGCGTTCATTAGTTTCAACTCTTCTGCGTTCTTGACTCCGGCTAATCTCATTAACGTATTTCGCTCAGCGGCATTCCTCGGAATCGTCACATGGGGTATGACACTGGTCATTATCGCTGGCGAAATTGATGTCAGCGTCGGCCCAGCAGTAGCCTTTAGTGCCGTTTTCTTCGGTTGGTTAGTCACGAACAACAACGTCCCGCTTCCGCTGGGTATAGTACTGGTGCTGGTCGTTGTCACCTCGGTGGGCTATCTCGCAGGGTTCATCCGAGCGCGATTCAATGTTCCTTCCTTCGTCACCTCATTGGCTTTATGGAGCGTGTACGATGGATTGAAACAGGTTCTCTCCAACAACATTCCCATTCCGGTAGAAAGTGAAGGCTTCCGCGTCTGGGGACGTGACGATCTGCTTGGCATCCCCTACCCCATCATCATCGCAGGAATCCTGTTTCTCATCTTTCGATACATTTCCAAAAATACAGTCTATGGGCGCTCGATTTATGCAGTTGGCGGAAATGCCAAAGCCGCCTTTGCATCCGGCATCAGTATCTCCAAAATTCGTGCGTCCGTATTCGCCATTACAGGTGCATTGGCCGCATTGACCGGACTTTTGCAGGTGTCGCGGTTGGGTTCAGCAACCGGTCAAGTCGCCAGCGGTTTGGAATTTTCAGCCATCGCAGCAGTGGTCATCGGTGGCACTTCCCTTTCGGGTGGACGCGGCAGTATGATCGGTTCGTTGATTGGGGTACTCTTTATCTCGGTCATCGGCAATGGTCTCGTACTCATGGGCGTTAACTCGCAAGTACAAAATGTGGTACGCGGGGTACTCATCCTAGTAGCCGTTCTGCTAAATGTGATCTTCAAACAGCAGAGCAAAGAAATTTAGACAAAACGAGCCAACATCTTAATATGGAGTGATTGATGCGGCATTATCTCGGCATTGATGTTGGCACATCGAGCCTAAAAATCGGTCTGTGGCGCGAAGATGGAGAACTTATCGCTCATGCCAGTTCGGCGTATGTTACCCGGCGACCAGCCCCAACATGGGCCGAGCAAAACCCGCTGGATTGGTGGAAGGCGCTGCGCGAAACCATACAGCAAATCATTCAATCCAGCGGTCTCACCGGACGAGACATCGCTGGCATTGGCGTAGACAGCATGGGCTGGACGTTCGTTCCAGTAAATCGTGCGGGTGATCCCCTATACGCAGCGATGACATGGCAAGATCGGCGGGCAGTATCCGAAGCGGCTGTACTCCGCACTCATCCAGATGCCCATCACTGGGTACAGTTGAGCGCAAATCCATTGGACGAAGCCTATTCCACTGCTAAAGTCCAATGGTTACGAACACATCATCCTGACGTTTACAGGAATACCGATCAACTGCTTCTCGCTTCCGCATTCTTGAATCGCAAGTTGACTGGAAGCAACGTCTGCGACTACACACAAGCCTATGCTTTTCACTGCTTCGATGTCCACAATCTACGCTGGGATGAAACTGCTGCCGAAGCAATGGGCATTGACCTCGATAAACTCCCTCCATTGGCGCAATCCTGCTCAGTCATTGGCGAAGTGACCACCAGCGCTGCTGCCGAGCTTGGTCTAGCAGCAGGTATTCCTGTCATTGCTGGCGGATTAGATGCAGCAGTTGGTGCATTTGGTAGCGGCGTTGCCCGCGTGGGTTTGACTGCCGATCAAGGCGGAACTGCATTTGGCCTGTCTATAGCGGTTGACCGTGTGGTAGTTGAACCACGTCTGATCTTCTCGCCGCATGTCATTCCCGATTTATATCTGCTACAAGGAGGAACTGTAGGCGGGGGCACATTCGATTGGTTCCAGAAACAACTCGGGCAGGCAGAACAAATCGCAGCTGATCTTCTAGGTAAAAACACTTACTCACTCATGACGGAAGAAGCCGATCAATCACCACCCGGTGCCAATGGTCTGCTGTTCCTGCCCTATCTCTCCGGTGAGCGTTCGCCCATCTGGGATAGCAATGCACGCGGTGTATTTTGCGGTCTGAACTACACCACCCGCCGCGCCGATATCATCCGTGCCTTGATGGAAGGTTGCGTTTTCGCTGTTTATCATAATATGCAGGTAGCGGAAGCTGCTGGCGCACGAGTGAATGAGTGGATTGGCATCGGCGGTGCCGCTAACAGTGCGAGTTGGTGTCAGATCAAAGCAGATATCAGCAATCGTCCTTTTACGGTTATGCGCCGCACCAATCAGGAGCCGGGGGATAACACACTCGGATTAGCGATCATGGTCGGTTATGGTACAGGCCATTACAACGATCTTGCCGCAACCATCGAACAATTCTTACCCGCACGCACGAACTATTCGCCTAACCCAGAACATCATGCCTGTTATCAGGAATTGTTCCCCATTTATCGCGGCCTATACGAGCAATTAATCCCGACCTTTGCCGATCTCGCCCGATTCACAACCAACATGAACCGGCACAGTTAAAGGTCTTGAGTTAAGGATAATCAAAATGTCCCAACTTCCCGACTCTATGAACGCGGTAGTTCTCAGCGCCCCTCAACAGATTGCCTGTCAAACGATCGCCATTCCCAACCTTGAACCGGGGTGGGTATTACTGCGAGTGGGCGCAGTCTCCATCTGCGGATCGGATGTGTTGCGTGTGTGGCACGGTCATGCGCGGGTGCTGCCCATCGTGCTGGGTCATGAATGTGCCGGAACAGTGGTTGCTGTTGGAGATGGCGGGGACACTGCACTAATCGGACGGCGATTTGCGCTCATCCCCCTCATCCCCCATATGGATTCGCCAATCAGTGCGATGGGCTATTACTCATCATCGCCCGGATATTCGTTCATTGGTTCACGAATCAATGGTGGCTTTGCCGAATATGTAGCTGCCCCAGTCAGCAGTATCATTGAGTTGCCAGAAAATGTGCCGCTAGAAATCGGTGCACTGCTCGAACCATGTACTGTCGCTTATCATGCACTTAATCGTGGTGGTGGCGTGGCAGGAAAAACAGTCGTCGTATTTGGCGCGGGTTCTATCGGCCTGCTCACCATTCAGGTTGCCTATGCGCTAGGGGCGGCACGAATAATCGCCGTTGATTTATCCAACGCGCACTTACAATCCGCCACAAAATTCGGAGCAGAAATCGTACTCAACCCGCAAACCACCGATGTTGTCGAAGCTATCATGTCTCTCACGACCTACGGCGCTGACTTAGCCATTGAAGCAGCGGGATCTCCTACCACACTCATGCAAGCTGTCTTGAGCACCCGTGCGGGTGGTGATGTAGTGCTGGTGGGTAATCAGCCCGTGAGCAAACAAATTTCACTGGATTTAATCGAGCAGATCATGCGCCGTCAACTCAACTTGCACGGCTCATGGATGTCCTACTCTGCCCCCTTCCCCGGAAGGGAATGGTCAGGATCCTTGGCCCTAATGCAAGCTGGAAAACTCGCACTAGATGCGATCATCTCGCACCGGATATCACTGTCCGAACTACCTGCGATGTTCACACGTATCCGTCAAGGTGGCTTCGACTATTGCAAAATCATGGTCAATCTGGAGTAACGATGCCAATCGTGATGTGATATTAATCAGCGTGATCTTCACGATCAACGCGACCCAGATTGAAAACAGTCAGCCCCGTCTTATTCTCCTTCAGGGGACTGTTTCCCCCACCCTACTCCCGCACGATCTGGTGCATGCGCTGCGGGGACAGGCCGTATTCGCGGGCGAGATCGCCTGCGATACGGCAATTGAACAGCACGAACAAGATTGGCTGTTATTTTGTGGATGAAGATACACTTGGGCGTATATGACACAGTGTTTCATGCGTAGCGCTTACCTGCTTCAGCGGTGGCGCATGAGAACGGCAAATATCCTGTACAATTGGACAACGGGGATGAAACCGGCACCCCGATGGCAAATTCATCGGACTGGGAATATCGCCTTTAATTGCGGCTTCACGATGGCGTCGTCCGGGCTCAGGGCGCGGTAAAGCACGTAACAACCCTTCAGTATAGGGATGCTGTGGATTGTGGAACACTTCTTGCGTCGTACCTATTTCGACAATTTGACCCAGATACATCACCGCCACACGATTGGACACATGCTTCACAACGGACAATTCATGAGCGATAAACAGCATCGTCAACCCCAGTTGTTCGCGCAAATCGGCTAGAAGGTTGAGCACCTGAGCTTGTATCGAGACATCTAGTGCGGAAACCGGTTCATCAGCCACTAGAAATGTTGGCTGAACGGCTAATGCACGTGCCAAGCCGATACGCTGCCGTTGACCACCGCTAAACGCACGCGGAAACTTATCAGCCGCATCGACACTGAGGCCAACCGTCTGAAGCAACTGTTGAAGATGCGCTTCCACATCTTCCGGTTTGCAAATTCGATGAAAGCGCAGCACTTCGCTGATGATCTGTCGAATTGTCATCCGGGGATTCAACGAGGAATAAGGGTCTTGAAAGATGACCTGCATCTTGCGCCGAACAGACTGTAAAGCCTGATCACTCAGGTGGGTAATGTCAGTGCCTTCAAAGAAGATATTCCCCGCTGTAGGTTCATACAGGCGAAGAATCGTCCGTCCGAGTGTGGTTTTTCCACAACCGCTTTCGCCCACCAACCCGACTGTCTCGTAGCGGTTCACCTTCAAAGAGATATTATCCACCGCCACCACCTGTGCGGCTGGCCGACGCTGCACCAGATCAAAGAAGCCGCGAGGCAGGACAAACGACTTACTCAGATTGCGAACTTCAAGCACCGTGTCCGTCATGCCGTCACTCTTTCTGGGTGCAGACATGCACTAAAATGACCGGGTTCCACTTCACGCATTGCCACCGGGGTTTCACTACAATCCGGCGAGGCAACAGGACACCGATCACTAAATGAACATCCTCGCGGCAGTTTCAGAAGATTCGGCGGTTGACCGCGCATCGGGGT
>CAIVEA010000137.1 GCA_903904765.1 uncultured Chloroflexota bacterium | reverse complement strand
TTTGAAGAACCTCACCCGCTACCCCTCTCCATGACGCAGAATACCGCTATAGATAGGGAGGAAGAGGCTGCTGCTTGTTCCCCTTCGCTGTTACTACGGCTGAGGGGGCAAGGGGGTGAGGTCAGTAGGGGATGCGCCCCTCTCACCCTGCCCTGCTCTTGAACAGGTAAATAGAGCCGGGGGGCAGGGTGAACGTGTAGCCGTTCAGCGCCTCCAGCGATTCGCTCTGCACGCCGATGGTTTTGCGCGTCCACATTGCTGCTGCGCGGGTCGCCCGTCAGCTTTTACAGCCTCGCCGCCGCCGCATCCGTCCGCAGAATGGCATACAGCAGCGCATCCACATAGCGCCCGTCTTTGAGCAGATAGCCGCGCTGCGTGCCTTCGTAGCGCATGCCCGCCTTTTGCATCACCCGCCCCGATGCCGGATTGAAATCGAAATGCGTGGCGTAGACGCGGTGCAGCGCCAGTTCGTCAAAACCGAAGCGAATCACGCGGCACAGCGCCTCGGTCATGTAGCCCTGTCCCCAGTGGGGTTTGCCCAACCAGTAGCCCACCTGCCCGCGATAGGCATCGGCATCCGCGCCGATCCCGATTGCGCCCATGAAGCGATCTTGCCCGTCGGCCTGCTTCAGCCGGATGGCGAAGGTGTATTCTTCACCGTGCGCCGCCGTCGCTTGGGTGGCCTGTATCCAGCTTTCCGCCGCACCGGGGGGATACGGGTACGGAATGAGCGCAGTGTTGGCGGCGATTTCGGGGTCTGCCATGAACGGATAAACGTGCGGCGCATCGTCCATGTTGAGCAATGTCAGCCGCAAACGGGCGGTTTCGAGGTGCGGGTTAGCCATCCAGTCACTCTCCGATCAATCGCGTATCCGTCAGGCTCGCAATTTCCAGCACGCGCTGGTAGGGGACATGCTCATCATAATGCACGCACAGCGAGTTCCACAGTTCACGGTGCGGCAGCGCGTAATCGTGGTGCTGGTACAGGCTGCGATAGGCTTCCAGCAGCGGCAGCCCTTCTTCCTCGTGCAACGCGGCGAGGGCGAACGTGACCGAACGGCTTTTGCCCACCATACAGGCCACCAGCACCACTTTGCCCGCCGCCTTTTGTTCGCGAATGAACTTCACGCCGATCTTGAGATAGTTCCCCGGCAACGGGTCGCCATCCACCACCGGAATGTATTTGCACGGGTAGCCCGTTTGCAGCACCGGCGCGGCCAGTTGCAGGATTGCGCCCACATTGGCGGCGGCCAGCGTGGTACGCGACAGGCATTCCATATACTTCCCCACCAGCAACCATGAGCGAATGGTCTTCATCGGGCAATTTGTTCCACAACCGTATGAACGATGAAATTCTCTCGCGGGACGTGTTCGCCGCGCAGCATCCGCAGCGCCAGATCCATCAAACGCGGGCCGTACTGCTCGAAGTGATAGTCCGCCGAGGCCACAAAGCCCGATCCGGGGCGGGTGATTTCCACACGCGCCTGCTCATCCGCACCATGTCCGACGATGGCTACCCGGTCTTCGATGCCCAACTCACGGGCGGCATCCAGTGCCCCCAGCGCCGAGTCATCGTTGGTGGCGACCAGCGCGATATGGGCGCAGTCCTGCCAGCGCCGCAGCACATCATAAGTGCGTTCGGCGGCCATTGCACGACTGCTGCCGCCATCCAGATACAGCGTGTCATCCCGCGAAACAGGCGCGGGCAGCGTAGCATTCAAACCGCGCACGGTGTAGTCCACGCGGTCACGCAGGGCACTCACCACACGCGCTTCGGTCAGCACCAGCAGCTTATCCACCTGCCCACCCCAGTGAGCGCGAATCCACGCGCCCTGTGCCTCGCCCGCCAATCGCCCGGACTCGCGGTTGTTGCCGCCGAAATAGACCGCCATCGGGATCGGGATGTCAATGGCGATGATCGGGATGCGGCGGGGAATCAGCAGGCGGTTGATGTCCGGCCCCAAACGTTCGTTGATGTGGAAAATGATCGCCACATCCACCGGCTGGGCGGCGAATAGGGCGGCGTTCGCCAGCGCCTTTGTGTCGTTCAGATCGTTATCCAGCATCAGCAAACGCACTTCGGGATGCGCGGCGGCGGCCTCTTGCAACGTGGCGCTGCGGAAGGCCACCGAGGGCATGGATTCGCACAGGCTGGAATAGCCGATGGTATAGCTTTCGGTCATGCTAGAACCTTCCCCGATCAATGACGAATGCCGAATAGGTGTTAAGGCTTCACCACCACCGTCGGCTCGATGAAGTTTTCACGCGGGACTCGCTCACGGCGCAAGATTCGCAGCGCCAGTTCCATCAAACGCGGGCCATACTGCTCGAAATGCAGATCAGCCGAGGCCACGAAACGCGATTCCGGCTTCATAATTTCGGCACGGGCTTGCTCATCTGCGCCATACCCGCAGACGGCGATGCGGTCTTCGATACCCATCGCACGGGCGGCATCCAGCACCCCCAGCGCCGAGTCGTCGTTGGTACACACCACGCCGATATGCCGGTAGTCCGACCATGTTTCGAGGACTTGGCGGGCGCGTTCACTGGCGTTGGCGCGGCTGCTGCCGCCGTCTACATACACCGTGTCGGTGCTGGAAATGAGGAAGGGCAGCGAGTCGTTCAGCCCTTTCACCATGCGCTCCACTCGCTCACGCAGGGCGGTAATTACGCGGGATTCGGTCATCACCAGCAGGCGGTCTACATAGCCACCCCAGTGCAACCGCGCCCATTCGCCCAGCGCAGCCCCCGCCATGCGTCCGGACTCGTGGTTGTTCGCGCCGAAGAAGATCGCCAGCGGAATCGGAATATCCACCGCAATGACAGGGATGCGGCGCGGCAGGAACAGACGGTTGAAGTCCGGGCCGATGGTTTCATTGATGTGGAACATGATCGCCAGATCAATCGGCTTCTCAGCGAACGAAGCCGCATTCGCCAGCGCCTGCTGATCGTTCAGGTTATTGTCAGCCACGATCAGATTGACTTCAGGGTGCGCGGCAGCGGCATCCCGGATCGTTTGTGTGCGGAAGGCCACCGAGGGCATGGATTCGCACAAGCTGGAATAGCCGATAGTGTACATACTGAGTCCTCCTGAGGGTACAGGGCGGCTTACCGCTGTTCTTCCTGCGGCTTGAGCGTGCGGAAGCTGCGGTATAACGCCAGATCATACGCGATTTTTAATCCACCCGCCGCGAAAAAAGGCAAGCTGAGCAGGCCAGCGCCCAAAAACACGCCCGTCAGCAATGGCGAACAGGCTACGCCGATGGTGCGGGCGATTCCCGTCACCCCCGCCGCCGCCGAACGTTCCGCCGGGTCTACCACCGCCATCACATACGATTGGCGGGTGGGGACATCCATCTGCGAGATGCTGAACCGCGCCATCAGTACGATGATCGCCAGTGGCAGGCTGGGCATCAGCGGCACGAGGATAAGCAGGATATTGGAGGGGATGTGGGTGAAGACCATCGTGTTAATCAGCCCCACTTTAGCGGCGATACGCGCTGCCGCCAGCGCCGAGAGCGCGGCGAACAGGTTCGCGCCGAAGAAGATCACGCCGATCAACGCAGGTTCTACGCCCCAGCGCACATGGAACCAGTAAGCCATCAGGCTTTGCACCACCCAGCCACCCGCGAAGGCATCCACCGCGAACAGCACCGACAGGCGCAGCACAATCCCCCGCGAACGCTTTAACCCGAATCGGCTGCCAGTCGGTGCTTCGGTTGTTTCGGCAGCCGGCGAAAGGCGGCTGAACAGCAGCATCAGGCCGCCGCCGATCAGCGCATACAGCAGCAGGATGATGCGGTAGCTTTCCAGCGCGGGGACGTTCGCCCCTTGTAGGATTTGCGCCAGCCCGCCGCCCACCAGCGCCCCGCACGCTGTCGCCGCAGAACCGGTCAGGTTGTACCACGCGAACACCTGCGTCCGGCGTTCGGGCTGGGTGGACTGCGCCAGCACCGCCTGTTCGATGGGCAGGAAGGGGCCGACCTCGTTCCCGCTGGGGCTGAGCGTGCCGACGAAGGCCACCAGCGCCAGCAACCAGAACTGATCGGAGAAGCCAAACACCACGCCCGCCGCGATCATCAGCCCGCCGCCAAGCATGAGCATCCGGCGGCGACCCATGCGGTCGGCATTGGTGGTGATCCATAATGAGATGAGCGCATCCCCGATCAGGGTGAGCGTGAGCAACAGACCGATCTGCGCCTCGTTCAGTCCCAGCGCAGCCAGATATAGCGCCAGCACCACCGACACCAGCCCGTAAGCGAACATGCGGCCAGCGCGGGCGCTGAACAAACGGCGGGCATCCAACGAGAGGCCGCGCAGCGCCTGTGATTCGGGCAAATCGAATAAACGCAAGAGGGTTACTCCGATGCTGATTACAATCCGTATTGATTATCAACCCGTTTCAGGGGCAACGACAAGTAAGAAAGGGAAATGGTGCTAGAGAATGTTCTGCCGCTGAAGGGGCTGC
>CAIVEA010000136.1 GCA_903904765.1 uncultured Chloroflexota bacterium | reverse complement strand
GTTGAAGAAGACTGGGGCGAGTAGAAATGCGTGTAGGCATCGTCATTTCGCACATCCGGCCCGAAGAGAAGCTACTGATTGCGGCTTTTCAGGCGCTTGGCGTAGAACCGGACATCATCTCTGACCGCGAAGTTAATCTGGACATCACTTCTGGCGGGGAACAGCTTGCGCCGAGCGGCGTGGCATGGGGCGATTACAACCTCATCATGGAGCGCAGCGTCAGCACTTCGCGGGGGCTGTATCTGCTGGCCGCCCTCGAATCATGGGGTGTCAACGCCATCAATCGTTATTCGACGGCTGCCGTTTGCGCCGACAAGTACCGCACCACGCTCGCGCTTACGAAGGCTGGTGTTGCCCAACCAAAGGCGCGTACCGCCTTTGATACCCAAAGCGCACTCAACGCCATTCACGATCTGGGTTTCCCTAGCGTGCTCAAGCCCGTGACGGGTTCATGGGGACGGCTATTGGCGCGTGTGACGGACGACGAAACTGCCGAATCCATCCTCGAACACCGCGAGACATTGGGCGACTATAACCTGCATATCTATTATGTTCAGGAATATGTCAAGAAGCCGGGACGTGACATCCGTGCCTTCGTGGTAGGCGACAGAACCATCTGCGCCATCTACCGCGACTCAGCACACTGGATTACGAACACCGCACGTGGCGGGAAAGCCTCTAACTGCCCGGTCACGCCTGAATTAAACGAGATTTGCATGCAGGCTGCGAACGCGGTAGGTGGCGGTATCGTGGCGATTGATGTTCTCGAAGACGCAGATCGTGGCTTCTTGGTGAACGAAATCAATCACACGATGGAATTCCGCAACAGCAGCGCCCCAACAGGCGTGGATATTGCGGCTGAGGTTGCCCGTTATGCTCTGAGTACGACAGGAGTCGCGTAATGATCCGAGCAGCGATCATTGGCGGAAGCGGTTACACGGGCGGAGAACTCCTCCGCCTGCTCCTGCATCATCCCGATGTAGAAATCACGCAGGCCACGTCCGAGAGTAATCTAGGCAAGTTCATCTACCAGATTCACCCGCACCTGCGCGGAAGAACACAACTCCGGTTCACGAGTCAGGCCACGATTGAACCGTGTGATGTCCTGTTTCTGGCGCTGCCACATGGTGAAGCACAGAAGCGCATCAACCAGTTCAGCGCTGTCGCCAACAAGATTATTGATCTGAGCGCAGATTTCCGTTTGCAGGACGCGGCGGCTTACAAGCAAGCGTATGGCGAAGATCACCTTTGCCCGGAATGGTTGGGGCGCTTTGTCTACGGCCTGCCCGAACTGTACCGCGACGCACTCCGCAACGCGAAGTATGCCAGCGGGGTCGGCTGCAACGCCACCGCGTCCATCCTCGCGTTATGGGCGCTGGTGAAGGCAGGCATGGTTTCCGACAACACCCCTCTTTTCATTGATGCCAAGGTAGGCAGCAGCGAAGCGGGAAAGACACCCAGCGACTCCAGTCATCATCCGGCGCGTTCAGGCGTAGTGCGTCCCTTCGCCCTCACCGGCCACCGTCACGAAGCCGAAGTGAAGCAAGCTTTTGCCAAGTGTGGCCGTTTCGATGTGCGGCTGACTGTGACCAGCGTCGAACTGGTGCGCGGGGTATCGGCTGCGGTGCATCTCACGCTACCCCCTGCCACGCCTGAAAAGGACATCTGGGCAGCCTATCGCGGCACATGGTCAAAGGAACCGTTCGTCCGTATCGTGCATGAAAAGGGTGGCATCCATCGTCATCCAGAACCACGCTTGTTGGCCGGTACGAATTACGCCGATGTAGGATGGGAATATGACCCAAACACCGGACGCGCCGTTCTGCTCGGCGCAATTGACAATCTCGGAAAAGGCGCTTCGGGTTCGGCTGTGCAGTGTATGAACCTTATGTGTGGTTTGGACGAACTTACAGGGCTGGATTTCAGTGGAACGTATCCCTAAATCCCGTCCTCGGACATCACGAATCAAAGGATCAGTCAGATGATTATGGAAACGAAGGTCCTGAAGTTAGGCGGCGGTGCAGGTAACGATCATACTGGCACGCTCAAAAATCTCGCGGAACGGATTCGCGGGGGCGAACGCTGGATACTGGTTCATGGCGCGAGTGCAGCCGCAAACAAGCTGGCGGAAGAAGTGGGCTATCCCCCGCAGACCCTGACCACTGCTAGCGGTCACACCAGCCGCTACACAGATGCCCGCACCATCGAGATTTACCGGATGGCAGCAGCGGGAATCAACCAGCAGATGACCGCCATGCTCGCCAGCCTCGGCGTGAATGTCGTGGGGTTGGCTGGACCTAACATCATTCGCGCTCAGCGCAAAGCGGCCATCCGCGCCATTAAAGATGGACGCTCGATTATGATCCGTGATGACCATACCGGAACGATCACACAAGTGAACTGGTCGCTTCTCGGAAATCTGCTCGAAGCGGGCTACACGCCCGTTGTTGCGCCTCTGGCGATGGGCGAACAGTTCGAGGCGTTGAATGTAGATGGCGATTTGGCAGCCGCCAATATAGCCCACGCCTTGAGCGCGGAAACCCTCATCATCCTGAGCAACGTCCCCGGTCTGCTGCGGAACATCGAAGACCCGCAATCGCTGGTCACACGCATTCCGCTGGCCGATCTCGCGCAATACGAGCATCTAGCGGCGGGGCGTATGAAGAAGAAGATTATGGCGGCGCAGGCTACCCAAGCGCCGCGTGTCATTCTAGCCGATTCGCGTGTCGAAATGCCTCTGGATGCGGCGCTGCGTGGCGGCGGCACATGGATCGTCCGCGACAATCTCACCCGTTCATAACAGAAGCGGACAATCATCACCATGCTCAACAACATTTCGTGGAATGAACTGGAAGATCGGCACAGCAGCGGCACCTACCTTAAGCGCGACATTCAAATCGTGCGCGGCGAAGGTGCAACACTGTGGGATGACAGTGGACGGCGCTATATTGATTGCGTAGGAGGACAAGGTTCAGCCAATCTTGGTCACGCGCACCCCGCAGTTCTAGCAGCCATTCAGAAACAGGCCGCCGAACTCATTACCTGCCCGGAACTATTTCACAATCCGGTACGCGCCCGTTATCAGGCAGAATTGTGCGCGGCAGCCGGTATGAACCGCGTGTTTCTGTGCAACAGCGGTGCGGAAGCTAACGAAGGGGCGCTCAAGATCGCTCGCCTCAAGACCGGACGCACCGGCATTATTGCCACCATGCGCGGTTTTCACGGGCGCACGATGGGCGCACTCAGTACCACATGGGAAAAGACCTATCGTGAACCGTTCTTACCTCTGATTCCCGAAGTCACGCACGTCCCCTATAACAATCTCGACAAATTGCGCGATGCCCTGAACGCAAATACCGCAGCCGTGATTCTGGAAGTGGTGCAGGGCGAAGGCGGTGTTCATCCCGCCCAAAACGGCTATCTACAGGCAGCCGCCGAACTATGTCGCCAGAACGGTAGCCTGCTCATCATTGACGAAGTGCAAACCGGATTCGGGCGTACCGGAACACTATTTGCTCATCAGCAAGATGGAATCACCCCCGACATTCTATGCGTTGCCAAGAGCATGGGCGGCGGTATTCCGATGGGCGCGGTGCTGATGCACGAACGCCTCGGCGATTTGTCTCCCAGCACACACGGTAGCACATTCGGCGGCAATCCACTGGCGTGCGCGACCGGATCGGCAGTGCTTGAAGTGCTTCAGAATACTGACCTTGTGCAACGCGCCTTCACACGCGGTAACACAGTGTGCGAACACCTCAAGGCCAATCTGGATGAGAAGTCTATCCGCGAAGTTCGAGGACGCGGCCTAATGATCGGCATCGAACTGCGGGGCAAGGTCGCCCCGATACTCAAGACATTACAAACAAAGGGCGTTCTGGCGCTGCCCGCTGGCCCTTCGGTTCTCCGCCTGCTTCCGCCGCTGGTCATCACAGATGAAGATTTGTGGCAAGCTATTCACACTATCGTGGAGGTTGTAAACGCTCATGCCTTTTGAATCTTATTCGATCATCGAAAGTACACTGCGCGAGGGCGAACAATACAGCACCGCCACGTTTAACACCGCCCAGAAACTGGAAATCGCCGGGATGCTGGACCAATTCGGTGTCGAAATGATCGAGATGACTTCTCCCAGTGCTTCCCCGCAGAGCGAAGCTGACATCCGTGAGGTGTGCAAGAGTGGCTTGCAGGCGCACATCCTCACCCACATCCGCTGCCACAAGGATGATGCCGCCCGCGCGCTGGATACGGGTGTGGACGGGCTGGATGTGGTCATCGGCACATCGCCCCAGTTGATGCAGCATAGTCATGGCAAGAGCATCCGTCAAATCATTGATCTGGCCGCCGAAGTCATGAGCTATATCCGTGAACAGAAGCCAGACATCATCCTACGCTTCAGCACCGAAGACACTTTTCGTAGCCGCGAAAGCGATTTGCTGCGCGTGTATCTCGCGGTGGCGGGACTCGGCATGGTAGATCGCTTGGGTGTGGCGGATACTGTCGGGGTCGCACTTCCCACGCAGGTTTACAAGATGGTCGAGCAACTGGTACGCTTAACCGGTTTGCACATCGAGTTTCACGGTCACAATGACAGCGGTTGCGCGATTGCGAACGCCTGCGCTGCCCTAGAAGCCGGCGCAACGCATATTGATACTACTGTACTCGGCATCGGCGAACGCAACGGTATCACCCCGTTGGGCGGCTTGGTGGCACGACTGTACACCATCAATAAGACTTATGTCTCCAAGTACAACCTCAAGATGCTGCCCTCGCTGGACAAGTTGATCGCAGATTTCTGTGGCATTGACATTCCCTTCAACAACTACATCACCGGTTCAAGCGCCTTCATGCACAAGGCGGGCATCCATGCGAAGGCTGTGCTAGCTGACCCCACAACCTATGAAATCCTAAAGCCAGACGATTTCGGCCTATCCCGTGAAATCGCCATCGGTCATCGCCTCACCGGTTGGAACTCTATCCGGGATCGGGCGCAAACGCTCGGCCTGTCGCTAGACGATGACACCGTGCGCGACATCACGCGCACCATCAAACAGAAAGCCGATGTCGCCCCCTTGAGCTTGCAAGAAGTGGATGCACTGCTCCACTCTGCTGCGGGGCGTTAGGGGAAAAATTATGTCTACACTTCAAATTGGCAATCTGACTGCTGCGCCGGGTACAAAAGTAAACGGCTTCATCACTGTTCCTAATTCCACTGTGCAAATGCCGTTGACTATCGTCAATGGTGCGCGTCCCGGCAAAACACTATTTATCACAGGCGGGATTCATGGGGCTGAATACCCGTGCATCGAATCCGCCATCCGTTTCGGCAGAGGATTAGACCCGCAGCAACTGTCGGGGCGCATCCTCATCATGTCGCCAGTCAGCCTGAATAGTTTTCATGCACGGCAAGCCTTCGTCGTGCCAGAGGACGGCAAAAACCTGAATCGGCAGTTCCCCGGAAAAGCTCGGGGTACCATCGCGGAACGGATGGCCTTCACCATCATGAGCGAAGTCGTTCCACATATTGACGCATGGATTGACCTGCACGGCGGCGACTTGCCCGAAGCCTTAGTGCCGTTCCTCGGTTACGAGGAGGCCAATGATCCGCAAGTGAACGCCTTGACGCTGGATATGGCAGCAGTGTTCGGAATTGACCTGCTCGTCCGCCCCGATCATCTCGCTGGCACAACGGTGGCCGCCGCAGCCCAACTCAATATTCCCTGCCTACTGGCAGAAGCCGGACAACTCGGTCAACGCGAGGAGAATGACATCCATATTTTGCAGCAGGGTTGCCACAATGTCGCCCAACTGCTTGGCATCCTTCCCGGAACACCACCGCGCACCGATCTGCACATCTTTGAAAATTGGCCTTGGGTACGTGCTGCTCATTCAGGATGCTGGTATCCGCAGGTCAACATTGGCGATCATATCCACAGAGGGCAGGTGGTGGGTGTAGTCAAGGATTATTTCGGTGAACCCCTTGCCGAATACCAAGCGCCTGCGGACGGAATCGTGTTGCTGGTCATGACGGCTCTTTCGGTGAATGTCAATGACCCGCTGCTAGGCGTTGCCGCAGATTAACTCGAGGAACAATACACTATGACAGGTTATACCTTCGTTGAAAAAGCGATGGCACGGGCGGCAGGCCGTCCTAGCGTCCGCGTGGGTGATATTCTCGACATCCAACCGAATGTCATGTTCAGCCATGACAATACGGCAGCCATTCGCCGCATCTTTGAGAAGATCGGGGCGCAGAACATCAGCCGTCCCGAACGGGCAGTTTTTACACTCGATCACGCCGTCCCAGCCCCCACCACCGAACACGCGCAAAACCACGCCGAGATACGCCAGTGGGCGCAAGCGCAGGGTGTATTACGTTATGAAGTAGGACGCGGCATTTGCCATCAGGTCATAAGCGAAGAAGCCCTTGTGCTGCCCGGTGAAGTCATCCTCGGTTCAGACAGCCACACCACCCATTTCGGGTGGCTGGGCGCGTTCGGGATGGGCGTGGGGCGCACCGAAATGGCTGCCCTGTGGGCAACCGGACAACTGTGGATACGAGTTCCCGAAACATTCCGCATCACACTGAATGGAAAACCGCCCAGAGGAATCACCGCCAAAGACATCACCCTGCGTCTGATGAAAGACAAAGGCGTGGGCGGTGGAGCATATCGCGCCATCGAAATTCGCGGCGAAACGCTCCAATATTGGAGCATAGACGAACTACCCGTCATGCCCAACATGATGGCTGAATTCGGCGCGATGAGCGCTTACATCGCTCCCGACGAACGTGTGCTGACCTATATCAATGCTCGCCGCGACAGAGCCGCACAAGCGCCGGGTGCGGAGACAAGCACCTACCGTTTTCGTTCCTATGAACCGCTGTACCCGGATGCTAATGCGGTTTACGACGAAGACTACACGCTGGATGTCAGCGCCCTGCAACCGCAAATTGCCCTTCCCCATCAGCCCGATAATGTCGTCAATTTGTCAGAAGTAGCAGGACAACCGATTCAGCAAGCGTTGATTGGCACTTGCACAGGCGGACGGCTATCGGATCTCGAAGCCGCCGCCGAAGTCGTAAGAGGCAAACGCATTCGTTCCCGTCTTCTCATCATCCCCGCCAGTTCCGAGGTGTTGTTACAAGCTTCGCAGAACGGCACGCTGGCAACTCTGATCGAAGCGGGGGCTGCAATCAGCACACCCGGTTGCGGCCCATGCATGGGAAATCACATGGGTGTTCCGGCCTCTGACGAAGCCACTATCATGAGTGGCAGTCGCAACTTCAAAGGTCGTCTGGGGACAACCAATGCCCCTACCTACCTGTCCAACCCCTACGTGGTCGCGGCCTGCGCTGTAGCAGGCAAAATTGTTGACCCCGCCGAGATTATCGGCACGATGGAGGCCTAGAATGTCCAATACTCATCGTTGCTGGGTGTATGGGGATAACGTCAATACAGATATCATTTTCCCCGGTAAATACACCTATACCCTCAAAACACCAGAAGAAATCGCCTCCAAAGCACTCGAAGACCTTGATCCCACATTTGCCACCGAAGTGAAAACTGGTGACGTGATCGTCGCTGGACGCAATTGGGGCATGGGCAGCAGCCGCGAACAAGGCGTGACCAGCCTGAAATATGCAGGAGTCAATTGCATCATCGCCGAATCATTTAGCGGATTGTATTTCCGCAACTGCATCAATCAGGGCGTTCTGCCCATCGTTTGCCCCGGACTCAATCATGTTGTGCAAACAGGTGAACAGATCGAACTGGATGTCACCAATAACACGATCACAGCGGCGGGCAATCATTTCACGTTCACACCTCTATCATCCTCGGTGAAGAAGATATTTGATGCAGGCGGTTTGCTACCGATGCTGCAAAAGCAGTTCGCCACCCCTAAATGATCGCTCTATTGATACGGTCATAAAGCGATTTATCTGGAACAACCGCCTGCTGCGGCAAAAGCCCTTGCAGCAGGCGGACGTTTCCCTTCTGAACAATCAGTGCCCCCGCTGGCAAGCCATCTCGTAAATGGGTATACGCAGCTTGCGCGAAATCCGCCGCTAGAACGCGATCCACATGCGATGGTACGCCACCACGCTGAGCATGACCCAAGCGGACATCCCGCACGCGGATGCCTGTCAGCTTCGCTAGATCATCTGCCAGCGTGCGTGCGCCCCGCGCTCCTTCACAAATCACAATCAGCGCATGCCCGAAACGTTCCACCGATTTTTGCGTCCGTTCGGCAATCCATGCATCGGTGTATTCATATTCCGGCAGTAAGACACTGTGTGCACCAGTTCCGTGTGCAACAGCCAACGCGAGGTTTCCACATACCCCACCTAAGGTTTCGATTAGGAAAATGCGCCCCGCTAAAGCGTGTGCCGTCGCCAATGCGCCTCCTATGGCATGATAAGCGAAGTTACAGGCTGAATCGAAACCGAGCGAACGTTCGCTCCCCGGAACATCATTGTCAATCGTGGTCGGGATGCCAATGGACGACACGCCCCACTCTTGCAGCAGCGGCGGGATATGGCGCAGTGTACCGTTGCCCCCAAACAGCAGAATATTGTCGATTTTTTGCTGTTTCAAAACCATTCGGATGCGCTCTTGCGCCTCTGAATCTCGCAAGACCGGATCACGGCTAGACGGAAGAATAGACCCGCCCTGTCCCACCCACGGAATGAGTCTGCGATATTCCAGCGGGACAATTTGTTCCTGCATCAGCCCCGGAAATCCGCCCTCTGCCCCCACGACCTCATGGCCTTCACTAACTGCAAGGCGCACGTAATCGGCAATTAACGCATTAATGCCCGGTGCATCACCGCCGCTGACCACAATAACCGTTCTCATCTCTCATTCACTTTCGATATTCTTTCAATCCCACTCCTATTTTGCATCAATTTGACAAAAACCAAAACTATTGGTAAGTTCAATATGGATGATGTAAAGATAAAAACATAACTTGTTAGACACGAATCTACATTTACCGGAAGATTTTTCACCATTAGCGGTTGAACGTCAGCGCCTTATTCGTGAACTTCTGGAACGCGATGGGAACGTCCGAACGACCGAACTCAAGGATTTGTTGCAGGTATCGGCGGTCACAATCCGTTCTGACCTGCGCGAATTGGAGAGTGCAGGAATTTGTCAGGTAATTTGGGGTGGTGCGGTATCAGTCAAGCCCATTCGAGGTAATCACCCACTGGCAGACCGCAGTGCCATCAACAGGGAAGCGAAGCAGCGAATCGGCGCACGGGCAGCGCAATTGATTGAAGTGGGGCAGACGATCATTGTAGACGCGGGAACCACAACGCTCGAACTAGTTCACGGTCTATCACATGATATGGAGTATCTGAGGATTGTCACGCCGGCTTTGAATATTGCGGCGGCTGCGGCGCAGTTTCCACATATCGAACTTGTAATGACCGGCGGTGTTCTTCGTAATTTGACACACTCATTGATTGGTACTCAGGTCTTACGTGCGCTAGAAATGTTCAACGCCGATTGGGCATTTATCGCCAGCGGTGGCTTCAGTCCAGAACGGGGTGTGACAACCTCTCACATTCTGGAAGTTGAAGTCAAAAAAACGATGATTCAGCAGGCTTCTAAAATTGCTCTGCTGGCTGACAGTTCCAAGTTCGGCTTGGTGCGCTCGCTCAGCGTGGCGCACATGACTGAGATTGACGTGCTTGTTTCCGATACCGGCTTATCTGACGCGCATGCGGAAGAACTGGTACGTTTAGGGATAGAAGTGATCCGGGTATAGAAAGGAGCGCAAGCTACAGCCCCAATTCACCGATATTCACACAACCAACGATCTGTTTCTTGGCTTAATTGAAAGGTTGCACATGAAAAAGGCTCTTCTGTTCGTTTTGGCTCTATGCCTGCTCTCCATTTCAGCAGCAGTGGCGCAGGATGCTCCCGCTAAATACACTATCGCCTTCGTTCCCGGCGTGAACCCGGACCCGTTCTATATCACCATGAGCGTCGGCGTGAATCAGGCCGCCTCGGATATGGGCGTGGAAATCGTTCAGCAGGATCCCGAACAGTTCAACGTTCAGTACTCGGTTCCGATTGTTGAGGCGCTTATCGCTCGTGGTGATATTGACGCGCTCATCACCGCGCCGAACGACAAAGAACAATCCATCCCCGTCCTCCAGAAGGCGAACGATGCCGGTATCCCCGTCATCACCGTTGACACCTTCGTTGGCGATGGCGATTATGCGAGTGGCCCCGTCACCTTCCCGCTGAGTTACATCGGCTCGGACAACGTTCAGGGTGGTTACATCGCATGCAGCGCGCTGGCCGATCAATTGGGCAGCGGTGCCAAGATTTACATCCAGAACGTTCGCCCCGGCATCAGCACCACCGACCAGCGCGAAGAAGGCTGCAAGAACGCCGCCGCTGATCGTGGTCTGGAAGTCG
>CAIVEA010000135.1 GCA_903904765.1 uncultured Chloroflexota bacterium | reverse complement strand
ATGGCGAACATCATTCCGCAAGCCTTGCCCCAAGCGGGAGACACCTTAGCCGACATTGCGCTGGCTCCCGGCCCACGCCAGCTCTATACCGGACACACCGCCCCCCGGATTGCGATGGATGTGAGCGCCGATGGACGCTACCTGCTCACCGGATCGGGGCAGTTCAGCATGATCGGGACTCCGGTGGACGATAACACCATGCGCTTATGGGACATCCAGACGGGCGAGGAAATTCGCCGCTTTGAAGGGCATACCAGCGGCGTGTGGAGTGTGGCCTTTAGCCCGGATGGGCGCACCGCTTTTTCAGGTTCAGATGATCGTTCGGTGATTCAGTGGGATCTCGTCACAGGGGAAGTGCTTCGGCGCTACGAGGGCAAACAAACCTTCGCCTTCTGGAATCCGGTATCCCGCATCGCAGTCAGCCCGGATGGCAACTCGCTGCTCATCGCCCGCTACGATGGGGACATTCACCGCTTCGACACCCTGACGGGCAAAGAACGGCAGGTCTTTCGTCTGCACATTTCCGGCGATTTCATAACCCATCTCGCCTTCAGCCCGGACGGGCAGACCATCTATTCAGTCGGCATGGTTCCCGGCAGCCGCCTGTACAATCTGGTGGTCTGGAATGTCGGGGATGGGAGCGAACGTCACTTTGAGATTGGCGATTCCGACATCGGACCTACGGGTAGCTGGCATTTGGGGCCGGGCGGTTTCTCCGATGTGAGCCGCGATGGTCGCTTAGCCATCAGCGTTCGCGGGATGGAGATGGTCGTTTACGATGTCGCAGCAGGCGCAGAACTCCGACACTTCAACCGCATCCATGACCGGTGGGTTTCTACTACCGACATTAGCCCGGATGGGCGCACTGCCTTGAGCGTCGGCCCTGATCGGCTGATAATTCTATGGAATCTCGAAACGGGCGTGCCGATTCGCACCTTCACCGGAGCCGATGGAGCGATCTTCACACCCGATGGACGGCACGCGCTGTCGGCATCAACCGACGGCACAATCCGCTTATGGGATTTAGATGGTGGCAGCGAACTCCGCAGCCAGAGCGTTTCCGGCTTCGACCAGATGGGCGGGTTGGCGCTCAGCCCGGACGGCGTAACCCTCCTTTCCGGCGTGCTCAACAGCAGCACACGCCAGAGCGTCGTTATCCAGTGGAATGCACTCACGGGGGACGAAATCCACCGCTACGATGGGTATACCGGATTCATCCCCGACGTTGCCTTCAGCCCGGACGGTCAGCGGGCGTTGATCGTCTCCGAAGATTTGACCATCAGCCTCGTGGACACGCTGACCGGCATGGAACTCCGGCGCTATCCGGTCACAGACCCGCCACGCGGGATCGCTTTCGCGGAAAACGGACGTTCCGCCATGCTGATCGCCGGCTTAGGTGGCGTGTTCCGCCTCGATCTGGAAAGTGGAATCCTCAGCCCGCAGATTGAAGGCGGGTATATGCTGTACAACACCGTCACCGATGGGCGAATTATGCCCGTACCCAACTCGGATGAGGGCGAAACCACTGTCAGCCTGTACGACATGACCACTGCTCAACGGTTGGGTGCGGTCAACAGCCCCTTCGCCGCACCTTCCAGCGCGGCGGTGAGTCCCGATGAGCATAGCCTCCTGCTCGGTGGCGGTCAATCTTACGTGAGCTTGATGAATCTGGAGAGCCGGACGGAAATCCGGCGGTTGACCGTCCCCACCGTTGCGAGCGTCAACGCACTGACCTTCTCGCCCGATAGCCAGTTGGCGGCAGCGGGCATGAGCGACGGGCTAATCCTCCTCTGGGATGTCCCCACCGGACAACTCTTGGCGCGTTTTGAAGGCCATGATGGTCAGGTGAAACGGGTACGGTTCAGTACCGATGGGCAAACCGTATTCTCAACCGGAGCAGACGGCACGCTGCGCCAGTGGTCGCTGCCGCCGCGCTCCACCGGGGCATGGCTGCGTTGGACGTTTTCCAACCGATATGTGCGCGAACTGAACGAAGCCGAACGCATCCTCTACAATCTGCCGTCCGGCAGCACCATCGCAGACATCCGCGCCAGCTATCCACCGCCCTCGACGGAAGCCGCCTCATTCCCCTTGCTGCCGCTGCCAACGCCCGACCCTGCGATACTCACAAAAGCCACCGCGTCCGTGCAACCTACTGCGACTATCGGGGACAATGCGGGAACGCTGGCCTCCAACAGCGGGCAAATCTGGCTATTCACTGGCACACGCGACGCGCTGTTCACCTTTACCGCCGTCGCCGCCCATCCCGCAACAGGCGTACCCGATCCCACCCGTCAGGTCGAACGCCATCTGCTCGACACATGGCTCGAAATTCGCTCCCCCGATGGGACGGTGCTGGCGACCAACGATGATTATCTAGGCGCACTGGATACCAACGCACGGATTGACCTCGTTCTGCCGCAAGATGGGCGCTACGAGTTGGAAGTACGCGCTTCCCAGAACCGGACAGAGGGCGATTACACGCTGCGAATCGCGCCCGTGCTGCAAGCGGTGGAACGTGACCGATTCTCCGTTGCGCTGGATACGGGTTCGGATGTCAGCGCCTTCGCTTTAAGCCCAGATGGAAGCACGCTTGTCACCAGCAGTTGGAGCCTGACTCCCGACGGCACCCCTGCCCTCTATCTGGACATTTTGGACATCACAACCCATCCGATGACCTCGCGCTGCCATCATCTTTTTGAACCCACCGAAGTGACCGCCAACCCGACCGTTATCCATTTCACCGCCGATGGACAGCAGGTTGTGATCGGCTCATGGGATTACGGGTTGTATCTCTGGGGTGTCCAGCAGTGCCGGATGAGCGCGAAACCGTTCTCCGGTCATACCAAAACGGTCGTAGATGCGCGGTTCACCCCGGACAGTAAGTACATCCTCTCCAGTTCGTTTGATGGAACGGCGCGTCTATGGGATGTCACAACTAGCACGCAACTGTGGCAATTAGACATGATTTCAGGGGTTTTCGGCACAGCCATTTTGCCTGACCGCCAGAAGGCGCTACTCGCTTCGGTCAGCGGCAGCATCATCGAAGTCGAACTGCTGACGGGAGAGGTGCTTCATGCCGTAGAAACGCCAGATGCGCCCCTGTGCCTTGAGATGAGTCCGGACGGGAAAACCTTTGCCACCTGCGGGAATAGCGGGCAAATTCACCTGTGGGATACCGCCACCTTTCAGGAAATCGGCTTGCTCAACGGGCATACCGCCTCGGTCATTCGTCTGGAATTTAGCGCCAATGGTCGCTACCTACTTTCGGGATCAGCCGACCATACCGCCCGCCTGTGGGACACGAACACCCGAACCGAACTGATGCACATCGCGCACGACAATTCGGTGACGGATGTCGCGCTCAGCACCGATTTGCATACCGCCATCACCAGTTCTTTCGATGGCACACTCCGCCTGTGGGACATACCCGACCTGTCCCCCGGCTCATAACTCTCCCCTGCTGTCCATCAGGCGGGAATATCGTGCAACCCTGTTCCCGCCTGAAAAACCCTTGATGAAACAAATCGGAGTAAAACCGTCTGGAACGATACTGTGGGATATAGGATGAGTTGGAGTCAAGCAGGTGGCGGTGAATTTATAGGATATGGTCAAGTTGGCTGAAGAACTGACGGACGAGCAAAAAAAACAGAATTGACCATCTGGTTACT
>CAIVEA010000134.1 GCA_903904765.1 uncultured Chloroflexota bacterium | reverse complement strand
CTGATTGGCAACTGAACTTGGTCTGATGGTGGCACGGTTTCTTGGTGGTTGCTGTGCTTCCGGTTATGATTCGCGGCAGGGTGGACTGTGGAAAGGGCGTGAGCGATGACGACGACGAATTTTACGAGACAGGCAGCGCTGCTGCCTTCGGTACTGGGTGCGATTGGTTGTACCCCGCTGGTGGAATTGGCGCGGATCACACGCGGCATAGAAGGGCGAATCCTCGCCAAACTGGAATACCTGAATCCCGGTTTCTCCAAGAAAGACCGGATTGCGCTGCAAATGATCGAAGAAGCCGAAGCGGACGGTTCGCTTCAGCCGGGGCAAACGGTGGTGGAATTGACCAGCGGCAACACCGGAACGGGACTCTCGATTGTGTGTGCGGTGAAGGGCTACCCGTTCGTGGCGGTCATGTCGAAAGGCAACTCCACTGAACGGGCGCGGATGATGCGGGCGCTGGGCGCGGAAGTGGTGCTGGTAGACCAGTTGCCGGGTTCGCAGCCGGGGCAGGTTTCCGGCGGCGATCTGGCACTGGTGGAAGAAGCCGCGCAGCGCATCACCCGTGAGCGCAACGCTTTTCGTGCTGACCAGTTCCATCTGCCCGGCAGTTCGCGGGCGCATTACCTGAACACCGTGCCGGAAATTTTGCAGCAGGCGGCGGGGACGCGCATTCATGCCTTCTGCGATTTTGCCGGCACAGGTAGCTCGTTCGGCGGCTGTGCGGTGGCCTTCAAGGAGCATGACCCGACGATTGCCTGCTATCTGATCGAGCCGGAGGGCGCGGCGGTGCTGGCAGGGCAGGCTGTGACCGCCCCCAACCACCGGATACAGGGCGGTGGCTATGCCATCTCCGATTTGCCGCTGATTCCCGCAAACCTGATTGATGGCTACCTTCAGATTGGCGACGAGGAGGCCATGCAGGTGACGCGGCGGTTGGCGCGTGAAGAAGGCATCTTCGCCGGATTCTCGTCCGGGGCGAATGTGGCGGCGGCGCTGCACCTGCTGGCGACGACGCACGTCGGGCAAACGATTGTGGTGCTGCTGTGCGATTCCGGCCTGAAGTATCTCAGTACCGATCTGTGGACGTGAATGCGGGGTAAATGAGGGTTAGCACTCAAGCCGAAAGGAAGGCTGCGCGATAAGCTGATTTTGGCGGATGGTACTCCCCCACCGTTTTTGAATGTGGAGCAGTCCTGTTCCCCGTCTGCCAAAGGAAAATCACGCGATGAACACCAAATTCCTGCTGGTTGCCCAGTCTGTTCTGCTGTTTATGCTGATTCTGGTGGTGATGATGGGGATTGGCCTGTTGTACTTGGCTCCTCCCCGGCCTGCAAAGACGCTTGATGCTGAAAGTACAGTTATGCCTACTGCCACACCAGTACCCGCACCGCAGAACACCACAATGCAGTGGGAATATCTTGATGTGGACTATGGTCAGTATTCGATTCTCTCCACGTTGTACAGTTCTAATGCTGAAATTACGCGCTATGAATTGGTTGATGTGGCCGATCCTTACGGCAGCCTGTTTTTCGATTTGCTGACGAAGGGATGCACTATCACTGGGGATTTAGCATTCAATACCCCAGCTCAGACCTGCATTGGTAAGAATTTCATCGGACGATCATTTGTCCTCAGTGTGTTGGGGAAAGATGGGTGGGAATTGGTGTCGTTCGATAATCACAGCACGGAATATGATTATCAGGTGGATATGGTGTTCAAACGTCCGCTGAATCCCTGCGACGATAGCGCCCCCTGTACGTAATGCAACTCATCGCGCCAGTCCCTTACTCGGTAGGTGGCTGGCGCTTTTGTTTGGCGAGGGGCGCAAATGCGGTCAGGCATTCCCGTCCGTGTTGCCTGCGTCCATCATCAACAGGAGCATGATGAGGGGCGTGATGGCGGTGACGCTGTGTACCAGACGCGGCGGCATGTGCAGCCATGTGCCTTCTTGCGCGGCGTGAGTCTGGTCGCCGAGGGTGATGATGGCCTGCCCGGAGACGATGTGGATGGTGGCGGCCTGTGCGGCGCTGTGTTCGGAGAGGTATTGTCCGGCATCGAACCCGAATAGCACGGCCTTATAGTGCGCGTCTTTGTAG
>CAIVEA010000133.1 GCA_903904765.1 uncultured Chloroflexota bacterium | reverse complement strand
GGGCTATGCAGGAGCAGTCGCCCGGAACAAAGTCATCCCCGCCATTGACGACATCTGCCGCGCCTTCATCGCGGAATCGCCCTTTGTGCTGCTGGGTTCGATCAGCGCCGACGGCAATATGGATGTCTCGCCCAAAGGCGACCCCGCCGGCTTCGTGCAGGTCATGGACAGCCACACGCTGCTCATCCCTGACCGCCCCGGCAATCGGCGCGGCGATACCCTGTCGAACATCGTGCAAAACCCGAATGTCGGCCTGCTGTTCCTCGTGCCGGGGCGCAAAGAAACGTTGCGCGTCAATGGCACAGCGCAGATCGTGCGCGATGAGGATGTACGCGGACGCTGCATCATACAGGGCAAACTGCCCATGTTCGTGATTGCAGTGACGGTCAAAGAAGCGTTCTTCCACTGTACCAAGTGCGTGGTGCGTTCGGGGCTGTGGTCAGCCGACCAGACGAACGATAAGCTGCTCTCGTTGGGCGCGGCCATCATCCAGCACGCCAAACTGGAGATGAGCGTTGAGCAGGCCGATGCCGAAGTACATGAGGACGAAAAGAACGGGTTGTATTAGAGAGGTTCGCCTATGGACTGCCGTTTGACGCATGTGGGCGCGGCCACGCTCATCCTCGAAATCGGCTCGCTGCGGCTGCTCACCGATCCGGTGTTTGATCCGGCAGGTGGGCGCTATTCGTTCGGCTGGGGGACGGGTTCGACCAAGCTGACCAATCCGGCTGTTCCGGCGGCGGCGGTGGGCGCGATTGACGCGGTGCTGCTCAGCCATGACCAGCACGAGGACAATCTGGACAAGGCCGGCCGCGCCCTGCTGCGAACCGCCAAGCGCACCCTGACCACCACCATCGGGGCGCGGCGCTTGGGCGGGAATGCCGAAGGGCTGCGCGTGTGGGAAAGCACCACGCTGGTAACAACCGACGGCGTGACCGTCACCATCACAGCCACACCTGCGCGGCATGGCCCGCCCGGTATTCACCTATTCTCCGGCGCGACCATCGGTTTCCTGCTTCAGTGGGCGGGGCAGCAACACGGGGCGCTGTACATCAGCGGCGATACGGTGTGGTATGACGGCGTGGCGGAGGTCGGGCGGCGCTTCAACGTGGGGACGGCGATTCTACATCTGGGCAAGGCCAGCTTCCCCATCACCGGCCCGGCGCAGTTCACCATGAAGGCGGCGGGCGGGGTGCAGGCAGCGCAGGCGCTTCAGCCGCGCACCATCATCCCGATTCACACCGAAGGTTGGGCGCACTTCCGCGAACCGCAGTCCCACATCCAACCGGCATTCGCAGCGGCGGGGCTGGCGGACAGGCTGCTCTGGTTGCAACCGGGCGTACCGCAGACAGTGGAGGTGTGAGGATGCAGCGGTTAGCGGGCAAAGTGGCGCTCATCACGGGCGGCAATTCGGGCATCGGGCGGGCGACGGCGGCACTATTCGCGGCGGAAGGGGCGCGGGTGCTGCTGGCGGCGCGGCGCGAATCGGCTGGACTGGAAACGGTACAAGCGATTCGGGCGGCGGGCGGCGAGGCGGCCTTTGTGCGCTGTGATGTGCGCGAGATAGCGGATTGCGAACGGGCGGTGGCGACAGCCGTCGAAACCTTCGGGCGGCTGGACATCGTGTTTAACAACGCCGGCATTGTCCCTTTCGGCACAGTGCTGGAAACCCCGTTAGC
>CAIVEA010000132.1 GCA_903904765.1 uncultured Chloroflexota bacterium | reverse complement strand
TTCCACGATGGTCGAAAGCTGGTCAATCGGCACATGCCGCGCATCCCGGACGTGGAACTGGTTATAATCCGCTTCGTCGCGCACATCCACCAGCATCGTCACGATCTTGCGATCATTCATGTATTTCAGCACTTCGGCAGGATGGGCAAACACCGCCCGCGTATCCAGCAGCGGTTGCTTCTGCGCTGCGATCATGTTCCAGCGCGTCGCATTGGTCGGCTGACCGATCACCACCGTCGCGAAGGCCAGCACCAGCCCGCCGCCCGCCGCCGCATAGCGCCAGCGCGGTTGCTTGTCGGTCTGCTTGCCGATCACACGTTCCGCCCATTCGGAGGCCGCGAACGCCAGCAGCGCCATAATCATCACCGCCACCACGATCACGCCGGTGTTCGCGTTGAACAATTCCATCAATGTCCAGCGCCCGAAGTAGGTCGAATGCCAGAACTCATCAAATCCGCCGACGGTTTCGCCGAACATGAAGATGCCGAACAGCGCACCCAGCGAGAAAATGATGCCGTCAATCTTGAGTGTCGCAGCCGAGGCCAGCGCCGTACCGGGACAGAAGCCGCCCACGATGAAGCCCAGCCCCATGATGAAGCCGCCCACAATCCCCGGCACCAGATACGTCTCGTTCACATACACGAGGTTGTAGTCCAGCAGCCCCAGACCGGTCGCGATGAAGATGAACACCATCGCCACGATGATCGCCGTGAACATCACCTTGAGGACGGTCATATCCTTGAAGTAGAACTGCGCCGCCAGCTTGGTCGAAACGCCGAAGCCAGCCATTTCCAGCACCGCACCAAACGCGATACCGATAATCAGGTACACAATCAAGTACGTGGGCGACCCCAGCAGTTGGGGCAGATTCAGCGGGAAAGGTGTCATGATTGTGCCTCCTTAGTTCCACGCTTTGCGGACGAAATAGGCCAGCATGTATGCGCCACCGAACACCGCGAACATGAACGCCCAGCTCCCTACCGAGAGTACCGCGCCGCCGCTGAGCGCCTGACCGCTGGTGCAGCCACGCGCCATACGTGCGCCGTAGCCCATCAACGCGCCGCCTAAGAAGGCCATAATCCAGCGGGTACGAACGGAGACGTTCGGCCCTTTGATCGTTTCCAGTTTCACGCGGCCATTAAACCAACCGCTGAGGAAGCCGCCGATGATCGTGCCGAACACGAGGAACACCACCCAGTTTTCCAGCGGGTTACGGTCGCCGCCGGCCATCGGGATCAGGTAGGCCACGCGGTCTACATGATCGGGCATCACAAGGTCTTCAAACGACACCAGAATGCGGTTGAGGCCACCGGACGCGCCCAGACCGTTCCCCGTGAGGAAGAACGACAGGAACAACACCAGCCCCAGCAGAATACCCGCCGCATACGGATGGACATACGGGCGGGCGACCCGTTTACTGGCTGTTTTCACGCCCGCCTGTGTCGGTTGAGCAGAGACATAAGTTGCCATAATCGTTACCCTTCTCCTCCGTCCCTAAGCCTGATGTTCGGCAGGCTGTTCAGTTTCGACATCTTCATACCCCATCATCATCGCCTGCAAGTTGGCGAGGGGGGTATGTCCGGTGGTGGTCATATACACATGGACGATCACGAACGTCACCAGCAACCACGCGATCAACGTGTGGAACGGAGCTAGGAACGGCAGGCCGCCCAGCATCTGGCTGATTTGCGGGAACTGCTGTGCGCCCCACATCAACGCGCCGGTGATAATTTGCAGCGGCAGTAGCACATTGAGCAGGATCAAGTAGCTCATCTGCTGGATCGGGTTCATCTTCTGGTCGCGGTTCTTAGCGAACGGGTGCGGGTCGCCCCGGAAGATGCCGCGCAGGTAGTACAACGCCTGTGCGATCATATTGTCGAAGAAGCCATACGGACGCGGGATGAACTGCTTGATCTCGCCGCTGACCAGATGGTAGAACAGTGCCAGTGCCGCGTTGATGACCAGCAGCGCCGCGAACACGTTATGGACGCTCACCATCCACGCGAAGCTGAACAGCGAGAACATCTCCGGCTTATGCACCACCATGCCGGTGAAGGTCAGCCCGAAGATCACGAACGTCTGCAACCAGTGCCACTGGCGCTCGTAAATGGTGTACATATACTGCCGCTGCATGGCCGGTTCGCCGTGTCCCGAACGCTTGCGGGCGCTCATCACGCGCAGCGCCGCATGAACGGTCACACCCAGCGAAGTCGCCAGCACCAGCAGCACGCCCAGCAGGTCAATCACCGCCACGCTGTCGCGCCCGAACAGATACAGGTTCGCCGAAGGTGTCTGCGTTTCCGGCGAGAAGATCAGCCGCCCCGCATCATCACGGTTCACGCTGCCGTTCCACAGTACCGACTCATCCGAAACGAGGGTCGGTTCGTTACCGCCCGGTGTGCGGTTGCCCAGCGGCATGGTCGCCACCACCCGCGAGGACTCGCTGTGGCACTGCTGGCAGTCCTTGACCGCCCATTCACCGCCGATCACATCATGATGGATGGCATACGGGATGACCTCACCCACGATACGCGGGTTGGCCTGTCCCTGCGCCTGCAAGCGTTCGCTGACGAGCGCGGTCTTGGCTTCGCTATCCAGCGTCAGTTCGGCATCACTCAGTTGACCGTTACCGTCGCTATCGAACGCTGCCACAATCTCCGGCGCGTAGCTGTCGCCTGCCAGATACACGGCCTTCAGCACATCGTCGCTCACGGGTTGCGCGGGGTCGCCAGCCACCCAGTACCAGACTGTGACCAGATTATAGGGAGCCAGCGATTGGCTACCGTCCGCGTCCTTCTGTTGCAGCAGCACCGGCTGATAGCCCGTGATGAGCGTCGCCGCCGAGTCGCGGGTCAGTGTGTTCACGCCACCTTCGATGCCGCGATAGGTATCCACTGGCGAACCGTCGGCCTTCATCACCGTGCTGTCGCGTTCTGCCAGCGCAGGTGCGTACAGATACGGTACATGGCAGCTTTCGCAGGCCAGTTCGCTCACATGGCGATCCCAGTAGGGCAGCCAGTCATGCGACTTTTGCGCGTCGTGGCACGAATTGCACGAGCGCATCACATCCGTACCCACCGCAAATTCATGCGAGGGACGCTTGAGGTATTCGCCGAAATCAGCACGGCGCGGGTCGAACACCAGATGTTCCGGCGCTGCCGAGGCGTTCATTTCGGTATAAATCGGGTTGTTCACCGAGAAGTGACAATCCACGCAGTTCAGCACCCGTTCGGTGTGAACATCCCATGTGCGGGTGATCTCGTCGCGCCCGCTGATGTTCGCGCCGCTATTGGAGATGCGCTGCGACGACGTGACCTGCCCGGTGGTGAAGGTGCGCCACGCGCTTTCATCCCCGATAGCGATGGTCAGCGGAGTCTGATTGTCCAGATGCACCAGCCCGTGACACGCGCCGCAGTTGTCGCTGCGCGGGTCCTGGATGGTCACAAATTCGGCCTTGAGCGCACCGTTTGCATCAAATGCGTCGGCGTTATAGCTGTAGCCGCTGTCCGTCGCGGTCACGATGCCGCTGTCCACCAGCGTCGCCGTACTCGCCCACTCACCCTTGCCGGACGAGAGCGCCGCCACGCGGGCGCTGTTGTTGGGCGATTCGGTGTGGCACAGGAAACAGTTCATGTCTACATCGGTATTTGGCAGGCTGTTCGGCGGCAACACGCCCGCCGCCACCCGGCCACCATCCCCGTGCAGCGTGTGCTGAGTGATAAACTCGGTATCGTGGCAGCTACCGCAAGTCGCCAGAGTCGAGATCGGGTTGCCGGACGTACTGACGGATTGACCGTCCGCGTCCAGCACAGGGAATACCGGGTGCATGGGCGATTCCTGCGCCAGAACGTAGGCCGCACCGCCGAAACACACCAGCCCAACAAGAAGTAGAACGAATGAGAGGCGCTTCATTTTGTACGTCCCCCCCAAGTCATCGGGTCACCAGCATAGCCCAGCGCCTGCCAGTCCAGCCGCCCGTTTTCACCATGACAATCGGTGCAGGTCAGCGCGTTTTCGGCTGGCTGTACCATGTGCGTCTGCTTCCAGTACATATCAGTGCTGACGAAGCCATAAGCGCCACTGTAGGACAAGCCAGCCGCCGCCGCGCCCTTCTCCATCGCCGAATTCCAGTCGAACAACGTCCAGTACCCATCCGTACCTGTTGTATGCGGCGGGATGATGTAATGGTTGATCGCGTCATACGGCTGCTTGGCGAGATGCACCTTGAACGGGTAGATCAACGCCGTCGCATCATCAATCGTCCCCTGCGGATAGTTGATGTGCGTCACCACGTTCGGATCAACCACATCACCCATCAGGTAGCGGCTGACCGTGCCGTTGTACCATGTGTACTGCGGGATATAGTCATTCTCGTAGATGAACGCGCCCTTGATCTTCAGGTAGGTGTGCTGACTTTCGGCACGCCCACTCTGTCCGGCCTGCGACCAGTCCCA
>CAIVEA010000131.1 GCA_903904765.1 uncultured Chloroflexota bacterium | reverse complement strand
TCAGTTCCTGTCGCTATCCCCCGCGTGGCAAGCGCAGTTTCGGCCCCACCCGCGCTACGTTGTACGGCAGCGATTATGTGGCGAAGGCCGACGAGACGATTGTCACGATTGCGATGGTCGAAACGCGGCAGGCGCTGGACAACATCGAGGCGATTGTCTCGGTGCCGGGGCTGGATGCCATTTACGTCGGCCCGTCGGATTTGCGGTTGGACATGGGGCTGGGGCTGGGCGTGGATTTGGATGATCCGCGTTTTGTGGCGGCGTTGGACAAGGTGCAGGATGCCTGTGCGCGGCATGGCGTGGCGCTGGGGCTGCACAGCAACACCGTCGAAAACGTGCGTATGATGATGGCGCGGCAGCCGCAATTCCTGACCGTGCTTTCGGATGGGCGTTTCCTGACGATGGGGGCGCAGATCGCGCTTCAAGAGGTCAAGGCGCTGCGCTAAGAGAACATTCTCCAACTAGGCATAAAGCCTCTGGATAGGTCTCCAGAGGCTTTTTATTTGAAAAATTCGGATTGCTTATTATGACAAAACCACTATAAATAAGGACATCATATCTGTGCTTATTGAGAGGTTATCCGTAATGAAGATGTGGCTTCCGAGGCAGCATCAGCGCGAAAGGGGACAGGGGTTCATCGAATACGCCCTGATCCTTGTGCTGGTGGCGATTGTGGTCATTTTGATCGTTTCGCGTTTTGGAGGAGGGACGAGCAATCTGTTCACCAATGTGGTGTCGTCGCTAGGGGGGGCTGCCGCGCAGGGTTCGGCGGGCGGTACACCGCAGAGTACGTCGCAGTATACTTCCACGCCCAGCCTGACCCCGACCGTGACCCTCACGCCCACGATTACGCTCACGCCAACGGTGACGCTCACGCTCACTTCGTCGCCCGTGCCGTCTGCGACACCTGTGCCATCCGCCACGCCTGTGCCGCCGTCGAACACACCCGTGCCGTCGAACACACCCGTGCCGTCGAACACACCCGTACCGTCGAACACACCCGTGCCGTCGAACACGCCTGTGCCGGTCATCCTGTGTCAGCGCAAGGTGGGCAGCAACTGGCGTATATACGACACACATGGATTGCCGTTCAATACCTATAGTTCGCCTTGGACGCAGCAATCTACTTCCAGCACCGACCCCGGCATAACCAATTGCACGGTGTACGGCGGGACGTAGCGCGGAATAATCTGCACACGCATCTGCAAAACGCCATCGGGTTTCCGGTGGCGTTTTTGTTTGGGCGTGGTGCCAGAGGACGGATGAAGGGCGGGCTATCGCAATAAAAACGCCAGCGTATGCGGTGCGCTGGCGTTGCTGCTGGGATAACTGTAGCCAAGTCGAACATCCCAACGGTCTGAATATCTTCGATTATATCCACTGTATTACGTTTCCTCAACGCGCAAAACTCATGCGCTTCACAAACTCGGACATAGTTTTAGCTGTTCGGTGATTGAGGGGAGCTTCAACCTCCCCCAACCACCTTGAAGGCTCGCTGCTCTAACCAGCAAGACTCCCGCAGAAAGTGTAACACGCTTCCGCGAAGCTCTTGCCAGCACAGCGATTTTTATCCAGTTTGTTGAGTTGAGAGGAAATGGCAATGACTCGCGTTTTTGTTTTCACCAATCACAAAGGGGGTGTCGGCAAATCGACATCCGCCACCAATACCGCGCTGGGGATCGCAGGAATGCTGCGACGCGCTGGCGCTCCCAATGCTCGTGTGCTGCTGATAGACACCGACAGTCAGGCACATGCGACCCTCGTCACGACAGGGAAAAAGGACTACGGCACGGATGACAGTCTGTACACTGTCCTGATGGCAGACCGTCAGAACGCAGCACAGACCTTGCTGAACTGCATTGTGCAATCGACGTGGGATGCCGACCTGCATGTGCTGCCCGCCTCCCCTATGCTCGAAGGCGCAGAGCGTGAGCTGATGGGGATTGCAGGCGCACCCTACCGTTTAGCTGACCCACTGAGCCGTATCATCAATCGCTATGCTGCCATCGTGATTGACACTCGCCCGTCATTCTCCCTGATGACCGAGATGGGGCTAATTGCGGCAACGGATGCAATTGTGCCAGTCGAACCGCGCTATCTGGAAACGGTTGGTTTGATGAGCGTCATTGGCAAAATCAATGACATCCGTGAGGGCTGGCGGCAACCGAACCTGCGTGTCAGTGGCATTTTGGTTACAAAGATGAACACCCGCATCCGGGGACATAATCATCTGCTGGACGAACTCAAAGGTCACAGTGTTTTGGGGAAACTGCTGCTCGGAGTGGTTCCCGCAAACGAAGCGGTGTCTTACGCCCATCAAAATCACCAAAGTATCTTCAACTACGACCCTAAAGCGTCTGCGAGTAAGGCTTACGCCCAGTTCGTGGGCAAGTTGGTGCAGCGCATCGCCAAAGGTGGTGACTAATGCCACCAAAGAACCAGACCCATCGGATTGATGAACTGCTCGGTAGTGTGACAGAAGAACTACTGCTGGGTAATCCACAGCAGTTTGAGGACAACAGCATCCGCGTCGAACGCCTGCTGCTGGAGATGGTACGACCTGATCCCGTGCAGCCGCGTCGGGTACTGCCGGAGCAACTGCACTTCGCTTTCCACAGCAACCGTCTTACACCCACGCAAGCACTCAAAGAACTCGTTCAACTGGTACAGGTCGCTGCCCGTCAGCGGGGGCGACCTTTCAATAATGTGCTGGAACTACTGCCAAACCCGGATGATGAAGGGGATGAAGACCAATCGGCGCATCTCTCCCCCGAAGAACAACTGCTGCATGATCTTGTGAATCTCGCTATCACCATCCGCGACGATGGGCAGGTCAATCCCTTGACAGTGGTGGATGTCTCGCAGGGCGTGACTCAGCAGTTCCGCATCGAGACAGGTGAACGCCGCTACTGGGCGACGTGGCTGCTGCGCGATTTCATTGCTGGCTACAACAGCGACGGCATGATCCCCTGCATCATCATTCCGGCAGCACGCTCCTCAGTTTTTCGGCAGGCAAAAGAGAACAC
>CAIVEA010000130.1 GCA_903904765.1 uncultured Chloroflexota bacterium | reverse complement strand
CCGCAGCCGCGAACTGGTGACTTCGATGGCGCTGTTTGCCTTCCTGAGCGTGTTGATTTTCAGCTTCGCACTGGAGATGGACAAAGAAGCCCGCGAAGAAGCGGTCAGCGGTGTGCTGTGGGTGACGGTGGTGTATGCCAGCACCATCGGCCTGAACCGCAGCATGGCCGGCGAACGCGAACAGGGCAATCTGGACGCGATGCTAATTTCGCCTGTTGACCGTTCCGCCATCTTCTTCGGTAAGCTGGTTGGCAACTTGATCTTCACGCTGCTGGTGGGGCTGCTCCTGCTGCCGCTGATGCTGATTCTGTACAACAAGGCAATGGTACAGCCATGGCTGCTGGCAGTGCTGACGCTGGGGACGGTGGGGTTTGTCTCGGTGGGGACGCTGCTGGCGACCATGACCACGCAGACCCGCGCCCGCGAAAGCCTGCTGCCCATCGTGATGATGCCGATTGCGCTGCCGGTGCTGCTGGCGGCGGTTCGGGCAACCACCGCCATCCTGACCGATGCACCTTTCGCAGACTGGATATTCTGGCCTCAGTTGTTGCTGGCGGTGGATGCCATCTACCTGCTGCTGTGCTTCCTGCTGTTCGAGTTTGTGATCGAAGAGTAGGGTGGCTCGCTATTTCTTGGCATCCAGCACGGCGGGATTTGCCACGCCCGCCGGTTCGCCCGCGAAATAGGCCAGCAGTTGATCGAAGGCCAGCCGGAAATACGCTTCGTAGCTATCCTTCTCCACATAACCGATGTGCGGCGTGCAGAGTACATTGTCCATGTGCAGCAGCGGGTGATCGGTCACAGGTTCGGACTCGTAGACATCCACCGCTGCATAACCGGGGTGGCCGGCTTGCAGCGCCTTCACCAGCGCCCCCTGTTCGATAAGTTCGGCGCGGCTGGTGTTCACCAGTAGAGAATTGGCTTTCATGCTGATGAGATCATCATAGGTGATGCTGCCGCGTGTCTCCGGCGTGAGCTTGAGATGCACGCACAGCACATCCGAACGCTCGAACAGATCGCGCTGGTCGAATGCCACCTTGAACTGGTCGGCCTTTGCACGTTGTCGTGAGGCTTCACGCCCCCACACTAGCACCGACATCCCGAACACCCAGCCGTAGCTGGCGACGATGCTGCCGATATTGCCATAGCCCAGAATGCCGAGGGTGCGCCCGCGCAGGCTGACCCCTAACGAGGTTTGCCAGCGTCCGGCGTGCATGGCGGCAATTTCGGTTGGCAGGCGGCGGGTGGCGGCCATAACCAGTGCCCATGTCAATTCGGCGGGCGCATCCGGCGAGCCTGTGCCGATGACCACCGCCACACCCTGCCGCGTGCAGGCTTCCACATCAATATGCGGGATGCCGCGTCCGGTCTGGGCGATCACGCGCAGTTTGGGCAGGCGTTGCAGCAGCGCCTCGGTGATGGCGGTGCGTTCGCGGATGAGCACCAGCGCGTCGGCATCTGCAAAGCGTTCCGCCAGCGTATCCACATCCTTCACGGTGTCGTTGTAAACCGTCACCTCATGCTCGGAGAGCTTAGAGAAGCAATTTAGGTTCCGAACTGCATCCTGATAATCATCGGGAATCACAATGTGCATGATGCCTCCTGCTGCGGATGTCTGAAATGACCCCCCGCTGTGGATCAATAAAGATGCGGTGCGGTGAACGGGGGCGGTGTTGTGCAGTATAAGCACAGTGTTACCGATGTATGACAACCTGTCAACTCAAGTTATGTGGGCGTAACCTCAGAATACGGACACGAATCGGTGTACAATCGTCACTACCCGAAGGACGGAAATTTGCGAATGCGCCCGACTGATGAAGATAAACCCGACTTCCCCGTGTCCTTGCGATAGCGGTCACTCCTACAAACGGTGCTGTCTGTCATTACACAACGGCGCGATACCGCCGACTCCCGAAGCCCTCATGCGCTCCCGTTACAGCGCCTATAAACTCGGTTTGGTCGCCTATATTATCGCCACAACACACCCGGACGGGACGCATTATCAGGCCGATCAAGCGCGATGGCAGCGGGAGATACAGGAATTTTGCCGCAGCACACGCTTCGAGCGTTTGCAAGTTCTCTCGGCGCAGGGCGACAGAGTGGTGTTCCGCGCTACGCTGTTTGCCGGCAAGCAGGATGTGTCCTTCACCGAAATCAGCCTGTTCCAGCAGCACGAGGGGCGCTGGAAGTACCATTCCGGCACGATGCTGCCGTAGCCTGCCGCGCCGTGATACACTAACCGCACCTGCCGCCACGCTACCGGGGAGTCTGTCGCCGTGTCCGTTCGCGCATCACGTTGGCTTACCGCCGCGCTCATCCTCATCCTACCGCTGATCTTCTTCTACCAGACCGCGCTGAACGGCATGATTATGGCGCGTGGGGATGTGTACACCTATTTTTACCCGTACTGGGCGGCTCGCAACGCGGCCTTCCTGAGTGGGCGTTTCCCGCTGTGGGAACCGAATATCTTCATGGGCGTGCCGTTTCTCGCCAACAGTCAGGCCGGTGTGCTGTACCCGCCGAATCTGCTGGTTACGCCGTTGTCCGTTCCGGCGGCGGTGACGGTCAGCATCCTGCTGCATGCGGCGTGGGCGATGCTGGGTATGATGCTGCTGGCGCGGCGGGCGCTGGGGCTGGAGCGTATTCCGGCGCTGCTGGCGGGGGCGCTGTTCGCTTATGGCGGCTATCTGGGGGCGCAGGTGGAGCATGTCAACCAGTTTCAGGCGCTGGCGTGGCTGCCGTATTTGCTCCTCGCCTATCACGCCATGCGGCGGCGGCCTGTGCAGGCGGGGCTGCTGCTCGGGGCAGCGCTGGCGTTGCAACTGCTGGCGGGACATCCGCAAACCGTATTCATCTCTCTCGTCGGGCTGGGCGTGGTGGCGCTGACCGCCCCGTTGTCGCTGGCGAACCCCCGCGCTGGCGTGGTCGGTTGGCTGCTGGTGCGGTTGCGAACGGCGTTAATTCTGGCGCTGCCCGTCGCGCTGGCGCTGGTGCTGGCTGCGCCGCAACTCGTCCCCACGCTGGAACTCATCCGCCAGTCGCAGCGCAGCAGCGGCATGGGCGCACAGGCCGCCATGTCGTTCTCGCTCAACCCGTTCCTGATCGGCCGCGGGCTGCTGCCGAGTTACGATGGGCTGGTGTTCACCGAATATATCGCCTATGGCGGCGTGATCGGCTTCGGGCTGGCGGCGTTCGGGCTGGCGGCGTGGGTTGGCGGTCTGCGAACCTCACCCCGCTTCGCTTCACTCACCTTCCCATCTCCATCGCAATGGAGAGGGGATAAGAGGGGTGAGGATGGGTGGTGGTCACTCGCCCCGTTTGTCGCGCTGCTGATCGTGGGGCTGGCGCTGGCCTTCGGCGCGTATAACCCGCTGTACTGGTTGCTGGCGAATCTGCCCGGTTTCGGCTTTTTCCGTGTGCCGGCACGCTGGCTGGCGCTGCTGACGCTGGCGGGGGCGGCGCTGGCGGGGGCGGGGCTGCAATCACTGATTGCGCGTCCCCCTTCGCGGCGGGTGCTGGCAGGGACGGCGGCGCTGCTGCTGGCGCTGGCCGCTACCGCCTTCCTCGCCGATCGCGCTGCCGAGGATATTGTCGGGCCGGCACTGCCCACCCTGCGGACGCCTGCTGG
>CAIVEA010000129.1 GCA_903904765.1 uncultured Chloroflexota bacterium | reverse complement strand
CAAGCGGAACAGCGCCACGCCGTACAGCCCGAATATTGCTAGGCCGACCGGCAGCGCGAAATAGCTATCCGCCCACGGGAAGCGCATCCCGACCCATGTGGGGATGCCGATCACCAGCAGGCCGAGGATGCGGTCGGTGACGGGAACTTCGGTGATGCCGATGCCTTCGTACAGGCCGCTTTGACGGCTGCGAAGATAGGTGGAGATGGCCGCGCCGTTGTGGGTGATGTCGAAAATCCACCACGGGGCGCTGCCCAGCGCGAACCCGATGAGCGCCACACCCACCCCCGGCCACCACAACCGCTTGCGGAAACCTTCGCGCAGGATGAGCAGTGTCAGCGGCAGGCCGTACACCACGATCAAACCACTCGTCCACCAGCCCACGCCCGCCGCGCCACCGAGCAGCAACCAGCGCCATACCGCGCCACGTCCACCTGCGGGTACATCAAATAAGGCGCTATGTCCTGCCCACAGCATCGTGCTGCCCAGAATCAGGATTTCGTTATAGCCGCCCAGCGTGGCGGTGGTATACAGGGCGACATTGACCGTCGGCACAGCCAGCAGCAGCCCCGCCGCCAGTGCCACGCCGCGCCGCCCTGAAAGCTGCCACGCCGCGCCGAAGCCGAGCGTCACCGCCAGCAGGTATAACGCGCTCTGCACCAGCCGCAGCGTCGGGACGCTCTCGCCGAGCAGACGGAAGCCGAGCGCCACCGCCCACGCATCCAGACTGCCCATATAGGCTTGCCCGTAGAAAAAGACCGGGCGTTCCCCCTGCAAAATGTGCCGCGCCATTAGGCCAACAATGGCTTCGTCGGCGTGGAACGACACGCTGCCACCCGCGAGCAGCAACGCACGCGCCACCAGCGCCAGCAGCAGCACCAGCGCCAGTTCGCGGCGGGGGAAGGTGGAGCGAGGTTCGTTCATAGGCAACGCTGGCTACTGTGCGACCACGCGCCCAATTTCTTGCACATCCACTTCCACACCGTCCACTTCGTCCGGCAGCTGATCTACCGGATCGAGGTCATCCAGCGGCACTTTCACATCTACCAGCACCACCAGACAGATTGCATCCATCGGCACACCGCCGCGCAGCCCGATGCCGATGCTGATGCCCATCACATGCTGCTTACGCATGAAACTGTCAGTATGCTTGTGCTGCGCCAGCATGGCGCGTGCAGATTGTTCTTCGCGGCTCGTCATGCTCCTATCCTCCCTTAAATCGTCACGTTGAGCGCCGACAGCACCTCGTCAATCGGCGTGAAAATGGTCGAGAGGTTAGACCCCGCAAACAGCAGGCCAACCGCCTTGTTCTCCGTGCCGTCCACGATCAGCGAACCGGAATCGCCGCCCTGACTCATGGGCGTGGTGATGACCTGCCCGGTGAACCGCGCCGTTCGGTCGCCGTAGGCCACGTTAATCGTGGCGTTCAACAGCGTGATCGTACCTTCAGTGTAGCCTGTAGTACGCCCGCTTTTGCGGACTTTCTGCCCCAGCATCGCCGGTTTCGTGCCGCTGACCACGCCAATACCACGAATCTCGTTGCTGAACATGCCCGCGTTCAACGGACGCGCCAGCGCCGCATCTACGGCGTTGGTGGGCGTGGCCTGCGCGACGGGCGCGGCGGCGCTGGACGACTGCGGTGCGGCCTGCGTGGGCGCAACCCGCTTATCCGACCCCAGTAGCGCGGCGAGGCCGTTGGTGATGGCAACGACGGCGCTCACCACATCGCAACTGCTGGTGGGCGGGGTGGGGGTCGTGCCGCCGCCGGTGGGGGGCGGGGGCGTAGTGGTGGGCGGCGGGGCGGTCACTTCGTCCACATAGCGCAGGGTGATGAAACGTTCCAGCCGGGCGACCATATCGGCGGGGTTCTGCCCGCCATCGGTTGGCCCCGGTTGCAATATCGGGTCGCCCACCTGCGACTGATTGCTGTTCGCCAGCACATGATTGTTGGAGAGGATGAAGCGTTCTCCCGTCTGCCGATCAGTGACAATCGCCCCCAGCGTCCCCGCCGTGATCTTGTAATGACCGATGCTCACGCCCACCGGAATCAGCGGACGGAAGCGGTCACGCGGGCTTTCGTAGGCACGCAGGTAGCCCACTTCCAGCACATCGGTTTTCACGCCGTCCAGATGGCGCGGAACCATCTCCTCGGCGGACAGGGCGGCGACGGGCTTCTTCTGGTTGACCAGCACCACGAGACATTCCTCGCCCACCAAGTTCTTGTTGCCCACCGCCACGCCGCATACATTCGGCTTGTTCAGCAGCGAGTCTTGAAAAACGGCCTGCGCCTGAAAAATTTGATTAATGGACATCGAGTTGCCTCCAGCGCCTCACCCATTCGTGTAACCAGTGTAACACTATTCAGCACCACACGGGAACACTCCACCTCATCCCCATCCCTTCTCGCTCATGGCGAAGGGTGCAAAACAAAGGCAGGGATTCGTAGGAACTCAACAGGGTATGGTGTATTTGTGCAGCACATGGAGATTCCGAACACAAAAATACATATTTCGCCAATCGTTCCAATACTGGCTATACTGTAAATGATCTTTTATTTGAATTTAATGAGGGTGCGCGAGTGGTTGCCACAGTGGACATCAACTTTTCAAATTACACCGCGCTGGCTGTTGAAGATGATGCAGGAGGTATGGCGATCATCGGTGTGATGATGCGCTACTTGGGCATGCCATCCTACATGAACACCAATGGCGAAGGCGTGGTGGAACTGGCACGGGCGATCAAACCCCGTCCCGCAGTGATTTTCCTCGATCTCAATCTGCCCAAAACAACCGGTTACGAAGTCCTCAAGCTGATTCGTGCGGACGAGCGCCTGAAGGGTATACTGGTGGTAGCGGTCACAGCACAGGATGCCGATACCGAAATCCCGAAGTGCATGGCGGCGGGCTTTGATGGTTTCATCGGTAAGCCCATCAGTCGTTCCCGTTTCCCGCGTCAATTGCGCCGCATTTTGATGGGCGAACCGGTGTGGGAAACCTATTGAAGGTGTAGACCTGATGATCCTGCTGCGCCCGCTGAACGCGGCGGATATTCCCCGATTGGTCGCTGCTTCGCAGGATATTGAACTCACGCTGATTACGGACGGCGACGCGCCGCCTGTCTCCGACATACAGGCGGCGGCCTTCTGGCAGGATATCCTCACCAACCCCACCCCCGACCTGCGCTACTTCGGCATCGAGTCACGCATCGAACACAGCGGCGCTGCCGAACTGGTGGGCGCATGCAGCTTGCAGCATATAGACCCGCGCAACCGCCACGCCGAACTGAGCATCTTCCTGCTCTCCACCGAGTATCGTGGGCTGGGCTACGGCACAGACGCGGTGTGCGAATTGCTGCGCTATGCCTTCGATGTGCTGCGCGTGGATAAGGTCTATCTGGGCGTGTACGACTTCAACGAAGCCGGCATCCGGTCATACGAACGGGTGGGCTTTCGCTACGAAGGCCGCTTCCGCCACATGCTGTACTATCAAGGGCATTACCACGACGAATGGCGCATGTGTCTGTTCCGTCACGAATGGAAACGCGACCTCGCCCCGCCACCGGATGGCCTGCGTCCATATCATGCTGGCGATCTGGATAGCGCCCTCAACCTGATTCAGCGGGTGCTGAACTGGACTGACCGTGAGGAAGCACGAACGTACCTGCGGCGCTTGTGGCGGCAGATTGACCGCGAAGTGCATGTGCTACAGATGGATGGCGCACCGGTGGCGCTGATGACTTTGTCCGCCGATGGCGTTGCGCGTCCGGCGCGGGATGTGGTATGCGACCCGGCCTATCAGCCTATGCTGGAACGGGCGCTGGCCTCCGGTTGACGCACACTTGACTCTGCACGAGGCGGCTATTACAATGCCCCTCAATAAGGGCCTGTAGCTCAGCTGGGAGAGCGCTACAATCGCACTGTAGAGGTCATGAGTTCGAATCTCTTCAGGTCCACACACAAAGCGCCATACGGCGCTTTTTTGTTGTCCTGCATCAAGGATTCATCCGCATAGAAAAGGAAAACCGCCTCGCACAGGGCTTATGCCTATGCGGGGCGGTTGTGATGGGCAAAGCGGGGAGCCTTAGCCGGATGATGCGGGCAAGCGGTAGGTGGACTGCACCACGCCCTTATTGTCGGTCAGCGTCAGGATATCTTCCTTCGGGTCAAACACGGCTTCGCT
>CAIVEA010000128.1 GCA_903904765.1 uncultured Chloroflexota bacterium | reverse complement strand
CCAACCTGTTCGAGTACCGGGGTAAGGGGGCGCTGGAGCGTCCGCTGTGGACTCCGTTCGCCAAAGAGGGCGCCGAAGTGTGGGACGGCCACAGCGACGAGCCGAAGCGCATGATTCTAAAAGAGAAGAAGCTGCGCGGCATCCCCAACCGCTGCATGGTGTGTTCGGAGAAAGAACTCGGCCTATCGGAGTCGCACGAGGGCATTCTGCTCCTCGAACATAGTGCGTCCTATGTGCCGGGGACACCGCTGCAAGACGTGCTGGGCGATGTGCTGCTGACGGTGGAACTCACGCCGAATCTGGCACGCTGCTTCAGCATTTTGGGCGTGGCGCGAGAAGTGGCCGCGCTGCTGGATAAGCCGCTGCGCCTGCCATCTTTCGATGTGCTGATGGAAGGTGCGGGCATCGCTGGCGAAGTGGCGATTGACATCCGTGAAGCCGATTTGAACCCGCGTTTCACGCTCACGCTGCTGCGCGGTGTGACCATTCGCCCCTCTCCGCAGTGGCTTCAGCGCCGCTTGATGCTGGTGGGGCAGCGCCCGATCAACAACGTGGTGGATGTGACCAACTACATCACCTTCGAGATCGGTCAGCCGCTGCATGCCTTCGACTTCGACAAGCTGAAGGCGCGGGTGGGCGGTGGTATGCCGACCATCATCACACGGCTGGCGCAGGCTGGCGAACGCCTGCACACGCTGGACGAGGTGGAGCGCGAACTGGACGCGCACAACATTCTGGTGTGCGATACACAGGGCATCCTCAGCCTCGGCGGGGTGATCGGCGGCGCGGAAACCGAAATCAGCGACAGCACGCAGAATGTGCTGCTGGAAGCGGCTAGCTGGAACTTCATCAACATCCGCCGCACCATGCAGTCGCAGAAGGTATTCACGGATGCGGGTACGCGCTTCAGCCGGGGTGTGCATCCCAGTCAGGCGCTGCTCGGTGTGCGGCGCGGCATCGAACTGATGCGGCAGTCGGGCGGCGGGCAGGTGGCGCAGGGCGTGCTGGATGTGTACCCGCGTCCCGCGCCGGATGTGAAGGTGGATTTGCTCATCCGTGAGGTACACCGCCTGCTGGGGATGGAACTGGATGTCATGACCGTCGCCAATCTGCTGATGCGCCTCGGCTTCGGCGTGACCGTGCAGGATGACCTGCTGCATGTGCGCGTGCCGGATTACCGCATGGACATCAGCGCCGACCCGATCATCGGGCAGGCTGACCTGATCGAAGAAATTGCCCGTATCTACGGTTATGACCGCATTCCCGATACCATCATGGCGGATGCCATGCCGCCGCAGTGGAACAATACCGCGCTGGAACGCGAAGAACGCGCCCGCGATGTGCTGGTTAGTCTGGGGCTGCGCGAGAACATCAGCTACCGCCTGACTACGCCGGAACGTGAGGCGCTGCTGCTGCCCACGCCCGCCACCGCGCCGGAATATGCGATGCTGGCGAACCCCCTCACGCCGGATCGTGCGGCGCTGCGCCGGACGCTGCTGGTGAACCTGCTGGAAAACGCGCTGGCGAATGCCCGCCACAGCACCCGCCAGATGATCTTCGAGATCGGCAGTGTGTACCTGAAACGCGCCGACTCGCCGTTGCCGGATGAGCCGCGCCGTCTGAGCGTCCTGCTCAGCGGGGAGCGACAGACTCCCGATTGGACGGGGCAGGCCGTTGCGGGTGCGCTGGACTTCTTCGATCTGAAGGGTGTGGTGGAAGGGCTGCTGGACGGGCTGCACATCAAGGGCGCGACCTACGAGCGTTCCTCGCATCCCAGCTTGCATCCCGGACGCGCCGCCAAAGTGCTGCTCAAGGGCGTGACGCTGGGCGATTTCGGCGAACTGCATCCCATCGTGGCGGGGCGTTTTGAACTGGCGGGCACGCCGGTGCTGGTGTCCGAGTTCGATCTGGAGGCGCTCTTGGGGGCGATGGAGCCGAACTACGGCACGAACCCGCTGCCCACCACTCCGCCCGTGCTGCAAGATGTGGCGCTGGTGGTAAACGAGGAAACTAGCGCCGCTGCCGTCGAAGCGGTCATTGTGAAGGCGGGCGGGAATCTGCTCAAGGCCGTGCGCCTGTTCGATGTGTATCGCGGTGAACCCATCCCCGCCGGACACAAGAGCCTCGCCTACAATCTGGTGTATCAGGCCGATGACCGCACCCTGACCGATACTGAAGTGGCGAAGGTGCATCAGAAGATCGTCAAGACCTGTGAACGCGAATTGAACGCCACGCTGCGGGCGTAATTTGCGCTGAAGCTCACGAGTCCCCATCCCTAACCCCTCCCCATGCATGGCGGAGGGGAAAAAGGGGAGGGGATTCTGCATTTAATCCGCCACCGTATCGCATTTTCTTGTCAAACCCTCATTTAACTCCATCTTTAACCCTTGCGAAAATACGTCATTCAAGACTATATTTATCATTGCTGTTAGCATTATTCGTTATCAGGCGGAACGTTCGTTGATGTCTGCAAGTCCGGCCATGCAAGAATATTTAGCCGAAGCTTATCGCTTGGCGTACTATCAGGACGGCAATCCGTTCATTTCCACCTCGGAACTGGCGGATGTACTGGGCGTTTCTGCGCCTGCTGTCACGCGCATGGTGCAGCGCCTGAAGGCTGCCGGCTATCTGGAACATGAGCCGTATCGCGGCATCTGCCTGACCGAGCAGGGTGAACGGGAGGCGTTGCTTTCCATCCGCCGCCACCGCCTTGTGGAGCGTTTTCTGGTGGATGTGATGCGCTTCGGTTGGCACGAAGTGCATGACGATGCCGACGAGATGGGTGCAGTTGTGAGCGACGATCTGGTGATGCGTATGGAAAAGCTGGCAGGGTATCCCAAACGCTGCCCGCATGGTGAACCCATTCCCACCCCCGATGCGCGGATGCCGCAGGTGGTGGATTACCCGCTGAACGCGGTGGAAGCCGGATGCGACTGGGTACTCAGTCGCGTGCATACCCACGACGCGGAACGCCTGCAATATCTGGCCTCGCTGGGGTTGATGCCCGGTACGCGCTTCACGTTGGTGGAACGTGCGCCCTTCAACGGACCGCTGCAACTGCGTGTGAATGGCGCGGTGCAGGTCATCGGTCACGAGCTGGCGGGTGCGCTGCGCGTGTGCCACGAAGCCGAATTTGAGTTGAATTAACCCCGTAAACGGCTGTTTTCGCGTTTTCCTCACCCGATCACACACAACAAAATAAGGAAAAGATGATGAGCCAGAATGCTGTGAAGCGTCTTTATCTGATGGAAGTGGGGTCTGTGCCGGAGTACCAGATTCCGATTGTGTGCTATCTGGTGCAAACGGATGACGGCAGGAATATTCTGATTGACACGGGTCTGCCGGAAGTGATGCCGGAAGGCGAAACCGAGTTCGAGAACGGGCAGACCGTGATCGAGCAGCTGGCACGCATGGGCATACAACCGGACGCTATAGATACCGTCATTTCGACGCACTATGATATTGACCACGCTGGACGGCATGCTGCTTTCACGAAGGCGCAGTATGTGGTGCAGCGCGACCATCATCTGGACGCGGCTACCAACCCGCGCTTTGCCGCCAATCGTCCTCAGTGGGAGCAACCGATGGAGCGCATCCGGTTGGTGGACGGCGACACGGAACTACTGCCGGGGCTGGAACTGATTGAAACCAGCGGGCATGTGCCGGGGCATCAATCGGTGCTGGTGCGGCTGCCTAAAACGGGGGCGATTCTGTTGACGGTGGATGCAGTCCCCTTCGGTGCGGGATTCACCCGTGACGCGCAGGATGATGGCAGCAACCCGGACGCGGAAGCGACCCGTGCCAGCACGATTAAACTGCTTGATCTGGTCGAACGGGAGCAAATCGGGCTGGTGATCTTCGGTCACGACAAAGATCAATGGGACACGCTCCACAAAGCACCCGCGTTTTACGAGTGACATGGTAAAGAGAACACGGGATACGGTTTGCGCCGTATCCCGTTTTTATTTTGCACCCGTCACCCTTGCAAGTGTCCGTTTCCCCCTCTCCTAGCTGTACTCAGCGGTTGGGAGAGGGGTAGGGGTGAGGGCGCTACTCGTATTTGAAGCGGCGCACCGCGATGAAGAACAGTACCGCCGTGATCGCCAGCAGCACCCCGATCTCCGGCAGCACCGTCACCAGCGTCCCCTGTTCAAACAGCAGTTTGTTATAGGCATCCATCGCCCATGCGACGGGCGAGATATGCCCGATGGACCGCATGAAGGGCGGCACGATTTCCAGCGGCCACCACGCCCCGCCCAGTGGTGCTAGGCTGAGTGCCAGCAGGTTGCTGGTGCTGTTGGCCTGCGCGTCGGTTTTGACCAGCGTGGAGATGGTGAAGGTGAGGGCGGTGATGCACAGCGTAAAGCTGACCATCACCAGCAGCAGCGCCAGCAGGTCGTTCCCCAGATTCAGCCCGATCAGCAGGCCGATACCGAACACGATAGCATACTCGATCATGCCGGCGGTGAACCACATCAGGATTTTGCCCGCCAGAATCGAACGGCGGTCAACCGGCATCATCACCAGCCGCTGGAACGTCCAGTTGCGGCGTTCGCGCAGGATGGCGTACAGCGCGGTCATCACGGTGAACATGACGAACATGCTGCCCATGCCGGGGACGGACTGCCCGAAACCGGCTTGCGTGCTGGAGGTGGCGGGCGCGTTGGGCGTGGTACTCTGCACGTAGTTTACGCGCACCGGATTTTGCGTCCACAACGTCGTGGCGTGGTCATACACGCCCTGCCGGAAGGCGCTGCGATCGGCATCATCTGTGAAGCCGACGGGCGGGTAAGCTTCCGCCACCGACAGGCCGACCTGTGCGGCCACCTGTGCGCCACTCAAGCGTTGTGCTGCCGCCTGTACCGCTTGCAGGGCGATTCCGGGCGAACCGGCATTGTTGTTGGAACGGTAGATCAGGGTGACGGTCTGACCGGAGTCGAGTGCCGCGCCGAAGCCTGCCGGAATTTCGAGGGCGGCCTGCGTCACCTTGTCCAGCAGGCGGCGGCTGATGGCCTCGGCGGTTAACGGTTGTGCGCCATCCAGCCGGCACGAGCCATCGCGGTCATCCATCGGGCACAGCACGAGGGCATTGTTGGCGGCGCGGATTTGTTCCAGCAGGCGTTCGGTGAGGGCGCTGCCATCGTTGTTCAGCACATCCACCCGCACCTGTGTGGGGGCAACCGCCGTCTGCCCGATGCTGTAGCCAATCGCCAGCATGAGCATGGTGGGGACAAGGATAATGGTTACGAGTGCTCCCGGTTCTTTGAAGAACACCCGCAGGTCATTCAGTGCGATATATAGCATTTTACGCATCACATTTTCCCCTAGATGTCCGCACGGCGGTTGAAGAACCAGAAGCCCACCGTAAACAGGATGATGCCGTGCGCGAACAGGACGATCAGGTTGAGTGTGATGTCGTTCTGTCCGGCGGCCAGCTTGCGGAATGCGTCTGCGCCCCAGTAGATGACCGAGAAGCGCGAGGCGATTTCTGGCAATTGGAAGCCGAACGAACCGCCCAGCGCCGCCAGCCCGATATTCAACAACTGGCTGATGATCTGCCCCTGTTCCGGCGTGCGGGCGAGTCCGGCCATCAGTGTGCCGAGTCCGGTGGCGGCCAGCGCCGCGCCGAGGATGGTCAGGCCGATCATGGGTAGGTTGTTGCCCCAGATGAACAACAGCCCGCCGTTCAGGATGCTGCCCACCAGCGTGAGCGCGATGAACAGGAACACCAGTTGCAGCGTACAGGCCACAAATGTGCCGCCCAGCTTGCCGATCAGGATGTACAGGCGCGGCGTGGGCGAGATGATGAGCCTCTGGAGCGTCCCCTGTCGCCGTTCGTTGAACAGGCTGTTCACGCCTTCCTGTCCCATGAACAGGCTGAAGAACATGGCCTGCGATGCGCCGAAGAACACCAGCAGCGCGGCGGGGCTGGTGCTGCTGCGCCCTTCCACCGTTTGCTGTTCAATGCCGATTCCGCTGAGGTTCGGCACGAAGGCGCAGGCGAAATCCGGCTGGAAGCTGCCATTTTGGGAGGCGGCGAGGAAGGCCAGCCCGAAGGTTGGATGGCTGCGGGCGCGTTCGATCAGGGTGTCAATGGTGGCGGCGACGGTGATCGTGCCGGTGGCGATCTGGCTGCCGATGCTCTCGGTGATACTGCGGATGACCCCTGCTGTGATGGCGTGGCCGCCGTTGGCGTACACCTCCACGCTGCCGGTTTCGATCGGCTTGTTCTGCGCGTAACTGATGCGGGCGCTGAAATCCGCCGGAATGATGATGGCGGCAGTATAGTTCCCGGCATCCACAGCGACGCGGGCGGCGGTGGCATCCTCCAGCAGCACGGCGTTTGTCAGGTCTTGCAGGGTGGCGCTGCTCCCCTCAT
>CAIVEA010000127.1 GCA_903904765.1 uncultured Chloroflexota bacterium | reverse complement strand
GATGTTCGAGGTTTTGAATGCAAAAGGGGGAGCAAATGCTCCCCCTTTGCGCTACAAAACGATCAGGTAAATCCTACGACGGCAGCACTGTGAACACGCTGCCCGCCCCGCGCCCGTACACTTCAGGGAAGTAGAACTCGTAACCCGTCGGCGGGATGACGTTGTACGTCCCCGGCAGGCCAGCGCGGATGCTGTACACATACTCATACGTGCCAGCCGGCAGGTAGGTCGCGTACAGCGCCACCTTCTCATCACGGAACTCGATGTTGGAGAACCACCACCAGCCCCAACCGTAACTCAGCGGGTTGCTACTATCCAACCCCGGCTCGGTGCCGATTTGCTGTTCGGTGTTCAGGTTGGGATTCACGCCTTCCGTACCCGCCGGAATCGGGTCTTCGATCACCACATAATGCAGGTCGTTCGGCGCAACGATAGTCAGGCGCACTTGCAGCAGATCACCCACATGCGCTTCAGTCACAGGGGTATCGCTATCCGGCAGCGTGTACACCCGGCTGACCGTGATGCCCCGGCTCAGCGGCTGCACCTCCGGCACCGGCAGGTACATCCGCAGATGTGCCGAGTAGTACAGCACGCCCGCCCCGTCCGTGCGCCCGATCGCCAGCGCGTTGGCCTGGTCTTTCAGCAGATCAGCCACCGCCACTGTCAGCTTTTGCGAGTCGCGGACGGTTTCCGGCGTGGCACTACCCTGCGTCAGCGCCTGCCCGTTGAGCGTCACCGAGTAGTCATAGGCCGGACGCAGTTCGCCCGTCACCAGCATCCAATCGGTGAGCGCCATCACCGACCACGCCGTTTCCTGCGTGGTTTCCCATGCGTCGCCCGTGCGTGCCATCATCAGCCAGCGCACCACATTCGGGATCAGGTCGCTCTGCGGGTCCAGCTTCACCAGCGCATCCAGCACAATCGCGGTAGTGCGAGTGTCGCTGTTCCAGTTGTAGTAGTCGTTGCTGGCTTCTTCCCAGTGCGCTCCGGTGGCGCTGATGATGACCTTATTCACAATGTCACCCAGCAGCGTGTTGGTGCGGCTGGTATCCGCCGCGTTGATGGCGTTGAAGGCCAGCGACAGATACGCCTGTGCGTACAGGTCTAGGCGACCCCGCACCTCAAACAGATTGGCAGCGCGGCTGATGTCCGGCGCACCGGAACGCGCCAGCGCGTACAACATGAACGCCTGCTGATTCAGCCGCCATGCGGGCTGCGTTTGATTGGGGACGATCAGCCGCCCCCGCAAGAACGTTTGCGCGTTCCCGATGGCATCCGCCGACACCGCGAAACCACTATCCCGCGCTTCGGTCAGGCCGATCAGCGCATAGGCCGTCGTCAGCGGATTGCTCTCGTCCTGCACGAACCAGCCCCAACCGCCATCCGGCTTCTGCTGCGCCGACAGCCGTTGCAACGCGAAGTTCACGCCATTTTCGAGTTGCTGCCGCAGTTCATCATTCGCCACGCCCAGCTTGTCCAGCGCCCGGTAGGTCATGATGTTGGGCAGGAAGCGGCTGACGGTCTGCTCCACGCATTGATGCGGGTAGTTCTTCAGGTATTCCAGCCCGTCCAGCGTGGCCGCCGCCAGCGACGGCTCTAGCTTCACGGTCAGATCACCCGCCGTCACATCATAGCGTCCGGGCAAGCTGATGGCCTCGGTCACAGAGCCGCCTTCGCGCAGCATCCCGCCCGTGCCAACCGTTTCCGGCACTTCGTAGCGGTACACGGGCAACAGACGGTTGTCGCCCTGTCCCAACGGGGGTTTGCTGGCATCCGTGAACTGACCGCCGCCGCCATTGGCGAAAAACGTCAGATCAACCGCCTGTGCATCCTCAACAGCGGCCTGCCATTCCACGCGCTGCCGCCCGCCCGCCGGAATGGTGAAGGTTTGCGCGTTTGCGCCCACAAACGAGACACCCGTCCCCTGTATCGAGACTTCGACGGGCATATCCGCGCCTGTGTTGTTGTTGATGATAGCCGCTAGAGTGACCTGATCGCCCACCACGAGGAAGCGCGGCGTGACCGGACGAACGAGCAGCGGCTTGGTGCTGAGCAGGTCGAACGTATCCTGCCCGACCAGTGTCAGGCCATTCGCACCGGACGTGACCGCCCGCGCATCCAAACGCCATGTGGTCAGGTTGTCCGGCAGCGTCACGCTGAAGGTAGCTGTGCCGCTGGCATCCGTGACCAGAGTCGCGTTCCAGTAGGCCGTATCCACGAAATCCTCGCGGATGTCGAAGATGCCGCCTTCACCACCGCCGCCACCACCGCCCTTGATCGTGTCCAGCACGGTCTGGGTGAGCTGGTCTACGTTGATAGTCAGCGGGGTGGCCGTCCGCACGCTCAATCCGCGCAGCCCGTAGAAGTATTCCAGCAGCGGGCCGCTGTTCGGGTCGGCAATCGAGAGCGAGGCCAGATCGGTCAGCCCCACGCCCACTTCCGCTGCCACCGGATTGCCCTGATAGTCCGTCGTCTTGACGGTGTACGTCACCGTTTCACGCGGGCCGGCCTGTTCCTTATCCGGCGTGATGCTGATATGTAGTTGCTTCTGCTCGTTCGCCACGCCCAGCTGCACCAGACCGGCGCGGAAGGCCGGAACCGGATTGTTCTCATCCACACCTTTCACCAGCAGCACGCTCACAAACACGTTCGGCGCGAAATCCGCCGTGATAGGCAGACGATAGATGAGCGAGTTGCTGGTGAGCATCACCCGTTCAGCCTTCAGCACGCCGCCGCGCTCCACTGTGATGAGCGCCTCCGCCGTCCCTTGGAAGGGTGAGGCGATCAGGATTTCCGCCGTGTCGCCCACCTGATAATCGGGGCGGTCTGCGATCAGGTCAATGCGGTTGCTGTTCTGCTGCCGCCAGCCCACATACTCGCCGCTGGAAACCCACATCGTCGTGGCGGCCACGACCGTATTTCCGGCGCTGTCGCGGGTCTTGATCTTGGCCTTGAACACACCACCATTGGGCGGGGTGAAAGCGTAAGTCGCCTTGCCGTCCGCGTCGCTGGTCACGCTGCCACTGCTGACGGGAATTTCTTCCACTTCCCATGTCCATGTCGTGCGTCCGGCCTCGTCCTTCTCCTGCACGCTCGACCAGCGGCGCTCGACCACTTCCACATCAATCGGTTGGTTGGCAATCGGGCTGCTGTCCCAACCGACAGCGATCAGATTCACGACCGCTTCTTGCCCCGCCGTGCCGACGTAATTTTCGGGGCGCGCACCGATGTACAACTGCCCCTTATGCACCACCACCTGTGTCCGGCCTGCCACCACCTGCTGACTTTCGTCGGTGACGGTGGCCTCGAT
>CAIVEA010000126.1 GCA_903904765.1 uncultured Chloroflexota bacterium | reverse complement strand
GGCGCCGGGAAGGACGCCTCCGCCGAGGTCGACGGCTCGCGGCCGATGTACGTCGTCTTTTCGCGCACCGGAAACGCCCTGCACCACGTCGTCGCAGCCTCGCTGAAGAACCCACAAAAAGTGATTGATGCAATGAAATTGCTTACTTCCGACAAGAACGTCAAAGTGATCATGATTAACATCTTCGGTGGAATCACACGCTGCGACGAAGTGGCGCGTGGCATTCTTCAGGCACTCGATGAAGTCAAAACTCAGATTCCAATGGTCATCCGCTTGGCTGGAACCAACTCCGAAGAAGGCCGAGCCATCATTGACGCTGCCCATATCCCGAACCTATCCAGCGCCGCCACACTGACCGAAGCGGCCAAAAAAGCCGTCGAGTCAGCACTAGGAGCAAACTAAATGGCTATCCTCGCAGATCGCAACACGCGCCTGATTGTTCAGGGCATTACGGGGCGTGAAGGTAGTTTTCACACCAAACAGATGATTGACTATGGCACCAATGTCGTCGGCGGCGTGACCCCCGGCAAGGGTGGCGAATGGGTGCATGGCAAGCCCGTGTTCGATACCGTCAAAAAAGCGGTGGATGCCACAGGCGCGAACGCCAGCATCATTTATGCGCCCGCTGCGGCAGCTGGTGATGCCATTTACGAAGCAGTGGATGCGGGCATCGGCCTGATCGTGTGCATCACCGAAGGCGTTCCCATCCTCGACATGATGAAGGTCTACAGCTACGTCAAACAGAGCAATAGCCGCTTGGTGGGCCCCAACTGCCCCGGCCTGCTCACGCCCGGACAGGCCAAAGTGGGCATCATGCCCGGTTATATCGCTAAGCCCGGTAACGTCGGTGTCGTCTCCAAAAGCGGCACGCTCACCTACGAAGTGGTTTATGCCCTGACCGCTGCGGGCATGGGGCAAACAACCTGTCTGGGAATCGGTGGCGATCCCATCATCGGCACAAACTTCGTAGATGCTCTGCGTATGTTTGAAGAAGATCCCGAAACAGAGAAAGTAGTCTTGATCGGTGAAATCGGTGGTCGCGCAGAAGTGGATGCTGCCGAATTCATCAAGGCGCACATGACCAAGCCCGTTGCAGCGTTCATTGCGGGCAAGAGCGCCCCTCCCGGCACGCGCATGGGTCATGCTGGCGCAATCATCGAAGGCGGCGAAGGTACAGCCACCGAGAAAATTAACGCGCTGCTCTCGGCAGGCGTTAAAGTGGCGGATAATCCCGAACAGATTCCTAGCCTTCTGAAGTAAGTATTCCCGTGTAATCCCCCGTTCCGCGCTGGAACGAGGGATTACACATCCTCGATTGCGTCCTCTGGCAGCCAGCCTTCGCGTCCGTCCGCCAGTTCAAACCGCACCCAACCGTCCATCCGGTCAATCCGCCGCAGTTCTGCGCCCGCGTGTAACATATACAATTCCAAATAATCCGCCGCCGGCCCCGAATAGACCGCCACCTGCGCTTCTACCACCACCGCCGCTGGCCTATTCGTATCCACCCACCCGCGCAAGCAGACTGCCAGCAATAATACAACCAGTAACCCACTGAACCCCAACAGCAATCTTCGTAAGCGCCCCTTCCAGCGGGATGGGGCGAATAGGAACGTTGCCCCCATCACTGCCAGCAATAGGAACACCCACCATACCGCCCACAGCATTTCTCCGCTGGTCATCAGCGCCGCGAACCCCGCCACAATACCCGCAGCGCCTTGCTCGTCGCCCAGCGCATCCTCACGCTGATCTCGCGCAACTGCCAATCCCGCTAGCACTGCCGCATCGCGGGGCATCCAACGGAACGCCCGCCGATAATTCAGCACTGCCCGCCCTTTATCGCCCATCTGCTGATAGACCACAGCCAGATTGAAGCGCAGCGCACCATTATCTACGCCCTGCACAACCGCCAGTTCGTAGGCCGCGGCCGCCCCCGCATAATCGTCCTGTGCATAGGCAGCGGCAGCCTGCAACAGACCATCTGTCTGCTCCGGGGTAGGCATCCACGCCATCAGCACCAGTATCACCCATAGCCAGCGAATCATGGTGTACCCTGCCGTCCTTGCCACATCGCAAACGCTGCGCTCACTCGATCGAGCAGCAGCCTCGCATCCTCGCTGGATTGCGGCGCATATCGCGCAGCATCCAATTGCTCCACGCAGACACGCAATGACTCGGTTTCCGGGAGTTGCATCAGCCAATCCATTGGCTGCCCTGTCGCCGCCCCATATACCCGCAGAGCTTCCCGCGTCTCACGCAATGCTTCATCAGTCCCTGCCAACCGCGCAGATGCCAACCGCGCCATCGCCATCCGATACGCTCGCTCCCGTCGCTGCTGCGGCTCTCGTGTCTTTTGCTGCCGTTTCCAAAACCACACCCCGCCGCCCGCCGCGCTGATGAGGGGAGGAATCAGCCACCACACCGCTGCCGGAGCGCCCGAATCACTCACCGCCTCAACCGCTTTCAATTCCGACTTCGCATCTGGCGACGAGGCAGAAGCTATCACATCCGGCGCAATATTTGCACGAATGCTAACTGGAATCGCGTCACTCACGAGAGTTTGGTACGTGCCGCCTAACGGATCAAAATAGACCAATCGAAAAGGCGGAATCGAACGTTCCCCCGGTTGGTCAGGGACGAACGCGACACGGAACGTTTTCGTACCGATCAACACGCCTGCCTGCGGAACGGCCTGCACCTGCGTATCGGTCACTGTCCAACGCCACCCCACCGCATCCACCACATCCGGCAACGCCAGCGCATCCACATATCCAGTCCCTTCCACAGTCACCATCACCTGAACCGGATCGCCCGCATCCACCGTCGTCGAATCGGCCTGCACCCGCAGCGCAAACTGCCCCACCGCACCCGCAAATCCCTGTGGCGCACCCGCTGGCAATTCGCGCACCCGCACCTCCACCGCAGGCGCAGGCAGCAGTCGCTTATCCTCAAACACTGTCGCCGGCAGCATCACCCCCGCCCCCGTGATCGTCACCGTACCGGCCTGTATCGGGAACAAAGCCGTCGTGACATCGGTGACTGTATAGAATTGCCCATTCGGATGCTTGATGAGCTGCTGCTGCCCGCTGGGGTCAGTGCGCCAGAATCCCTCAAAATCGGCGGGGCTATACAGCGCGTTCGCCGTGCCAGCCGCATCCCAGAAGCGCACCGTGTATAGAATCTGCTCTCCGGGATATGGCTCTGCGTTGCTCACGCTGGCCTCAACGAACATATCCGTAGCAGTATCCTGTCGCGCCAGTGCGAACGAGGCACTCAACAGCAAGATTGCCACCAACCCCATGCCGCGCCACCAGATCATCTCACCAGTCCTTTTCCGTCCCGGACGGCGCACTTTGTCCTTGCTGTGTCGGCAGCACCCCCGGATTGCTCTGAACCGCATCCAGTATGGCCTCGGCATCAGCGGCGCTCATCTCACCCACACCATCCGGCGCATCCGGCGTAGGCGTGGCGGTAGACGATTGTGGTGCGCCGCCTGAATCCGGCGTAGAAACAGATGCATCATCCGGCAACGCCATCGCCTCAGCATCGGCTTGCTGCTCGATGCGCTGAAACGCCAGTTCGAGGTTATAGCGCGCATCTTCATCATTCGGGTTAAGCAGCAGCGCGTTCTGATAAGCCGCAATCGCCTCATCAAACCGCCGTTGCTGGAACGCCAGATTGCCGAGGTTGTAGTACGCCACCGCTGCCAGTTCCGGCGGCGCATTTCGCAGCGCAAACAGCAGCGCCAGCCGCGCCCGTTCCAACGCCCCACTGCGTACCAACGCAGCCCCAGCGTTCGCATACGGCAGCGCATCCTCTGGCGCAAGAACCTGCGCCCGTTGAAACGCTTGCAGCGCATCCTCCGAATCGCCTTGCTCATAGGCCGCCACACCGCTGTTGTTCCGCGCCGCCGGACTATCGCAAGCCACCAGCAGCACCAGCAGCAGCCCGATCAGTAGCCCTCTCATAGCGCCACCGACTTGCGCCACACCGAAAAAATGCGTTCCAGCATCATCAACAGAATTGCAAGCCCGATGAACAGCGGGAATTGTTCGCGTGGGCGTGTACGAGTCTCGCTCACACTTGCAGGCCGCACCGTCTGCCATGCGCTCAACAGGCTTTCGGCCCCGTCCCCCGCACTCGCCCACTGGTATGTCCCACCCGCCGCCGTTGTAATCGCCCGCAAAACTCCCTCGTCCAGCACCGTCTGTACGACCTCCCCGTTGCGGTCTTCTTTGTAACCCGCACGATTCCCGTTCGCATCCCACAGCGGAATACCCGAACCAGCCTCTGTACCGTAGCCGAGCGCATCCACCCGCACTCCGGCTACATTCGCCGCCCCCGCCGCCAGCAACGGGCTACCCGTCTGATTCTCGCCATCACTCAAAAGCAGCAGCACCCTTTGCGGCGCAATCGAATGCGACAGCGCCTCCAACCCCGTTTGCAACGCAGCTTCGATATTTGTCCCTTGCCCCGAAAGCATCACCGTCGAAACGGCTTGCACGAACAGATCGGCGCTATGCACATCAGTGGTCAGTGGAAGTTGAAGAAGTGCCGAATCAGCGAACACCACCAGCCCGACCTCATTTCCATCCAGCAGTTGAATCAACCGCCGTAAATCCAATTTCGCCCGTTCCAGACGACTCGGCTGCACATCATCGGCATCCATACTCAGACTCACATCCATAACCGCCACCAGCGCCACCCCCTGCGTCATATTGGGAACGACTTCCACCCCCCACAGAGGCCGCGCCAGCGCCGCAATCAAACAAGCTACTGCCGCCAGCCACAGACCGGCCTGCATCACAGTTCGCACTGCCCCTTTCACCGACAGCCCCCAACCAAGGCTGTTCAAGCGCCGCGCCCGCACCCCTTCGCGCCAGTAGAATACCCCCGCCGCCAGCGGAATCAGCAGAAGAAGAACTATCACCGCCGGATTCGAGAGGCTCATGGAACCTCCTGAAACACCGTCAGCCGCAGCCCGCGCTCCGCCGCCAGCAAAATCAGCGCCAGCCCCACCAGTGCAGGCGCAAGTTCATTCCAATCCACCCAGTTGATTCGCTCCACATCCGAACGTTCTAGCTGGTTAATCTCACTATAGACTGCCTGCAAATCGGTCATCTCCGCCGCCCGGAAGAACCGTCCGCCCGTCTCCGCAGCGATCTTCTGGAGCGTCCCCTCATCCAGCGTACTCTCTGCCATTGTCGTGCCGCCATTTGCATCAGGAACAGGCACCTGACCGCTGCGCCCCATGCCTATCGTATACACACGCATTCCCAGCACGCCTACCGCCTGAGCCGCGCTCACCGGGCCGATGCTGCCCGCATTATTCGCGCCATCCGTGAGGAGGATAATTACCTTGCTGGCGGCTTCACTCGCCCGTAGCAAATTCCCGGAACTCGCCACGCCCATCCCAATTGCAGTGCCGTCGGGCATCCCCAACGCAGGGGCGAGATCAACCGCGCCTAGCGATGCCAGCAGCGCGTTATAGTCCAGAGTCAGCGGTACGCGCTGAAACGCATCCGCCGCGAACACCACCAGCCCGATCCGGTCAAACGTGCGTCCGGTCACAAAACTCGACATGACCTGTTTCGCGGCTTCTAATCGGTTCATTGGCGCGAAATCCAATGCGCTCATGCTGCCCGATATATCCAGTGCCAGCACAATATCCACGCCCTGCCCGCGCAGGATCTGCTGTGCAGTCCCGCTTTGTGGACGTGCCAGCCCCACCACCAGCAACACCCACGCCGCAGCCCACAGCACATCAGGCAACCTGCGCCAGCGCACCCTCCACGACTGCGGCAAACCCATCAGCAATTGTGTGTTGGAATAAATCAACACCGGGGACTCAGGTCGCCACAGTCCGCGCCGCCGCAATGCCAGCAGCAGCACAGGAAACCCGAACAGGACGAACGCCACCGGATACGCGAACTGAAACGTCATTCGCCATCCTCCAGCATCCCACCGCGTTCCACCTCACGAATCCACATCTGCGCCTGCTGGATGCCCACCTCCCCTTGCCGATCCGCCACGCCCACACCGCTGAACTTTGCCCAATCCGCCAGCCCCAACAGTTGCCGGAATCGTCGCTGTTGTTCCTGACTCAACCCTTGCACCGGAATCAACTCCGACACCGCCTCATGCGTGGTTCGCTCCGGCGCAGGAACGCCAAAACGGGTTCGAACATATCGCCGCAGGCAATCTGCCGTCCGTCCCAACCGTTCTTCGGTGGAAAGGTTCTTCTGTGCCGCGAGGCCGCGCAATTCGCGCAGCGCCACTTCCGCCGCCGAATGCACCTTCCGGCTGGCAGGAAGGCGCTCGGCAGATGTCCACTTCCGTAATCGCCGCCACACCAACCAGCCCCCACCTACCAGAACTACCAGCAGCGCAACCACTACACCTACCGGAAATTCGGGCATTCGGATCGGCGGTTTTAACGGGCGCAGCGCCAGATCATCTTCGGCCAGCACAACGGGAACACTCAAAAACGCAGGTTGCACTGTGAGGGTCACACTCGTGCCATCTGCACCGCGCACCTCCACCATCGTTTCTGGCGTTTGCACATCACCGGGCCGCCACAACACAGCATGAATCACCTGCCGCCAGACCATCCCTCCGGCCTCTGCTTGGCTCGTCACAGGCTCAACCGACAACACTTGAAAAGGTGACCACACCGTAGGAAATACGGGGAATATCACCTGTGCGTCCGCCGCCGTATGAACCGTGAGTGTGAGCGTAATCGGGTCGCCCGTGCGCGGCGTACCTTGATCGGCGCTGAACACCGCCTCCGGCGTAACCAGCATCAGCCGAACGGACAGCCAAACCAGTACCAGTGACCACATCATTGCTAAATGCTCAACCGCGCAGCAAGCGCCGTTGGAAAAAAGCCTCCAACCGCGACACCGCATCATCGCGCGTATCTACAGAAATTACATCTACATTGGCACGGCGCAGCACGGCCTCCACATCCTTTTGTATCCCTTGCACCCTAGCCTCAAACTGCTGTCGCCAAACTACCGAACCGCTATCAATCCGCATCGCCTCGCCCGTTTCTGCGTCCCGCAGCGCCACCAGCCCGC